>DAIPLH010000300.1:0-4300 GCA_036769325.1 Bacteroidota bacterium | reverse complement strand
GCTCCATACTCTCTTCGTCGTCAACGACGAACCCCCCGCCGTAATCGATGAGATGCAATGGCTCCTGCGAATTGTAGTGTCGGGGGCCAAATACCACGGGGACGCCGAACACTGCTGCCTCCAGAACATTGTGAATACCCTCGCCAAAACTTCCCCCGATGTAAGCAACATGCGCAGATGCATAGAGTGGAAGGAGCTTTCCGATGCTGTCGACAATGATAATCTGTTCGCCCGCATAGCGATTGATATCGGACAACAGGCACCATGTGGTCCGGCCCTTGAGACGGTCGGTCAGTCCTGCAATATGGCTCTCTGTCGGCTCATGCGGAACGTGAATGAGAAGCGTTTCAGGAATACGTTCGGACAACCGTTGAAATACAGGGAGGAGCAGATGGTCATCTTCATCCCAGCAACTTCCCGCAACCAGGACCTTCCGGCCTTCCAGGATTCCGTTCGGCAGGAGAGATTTGCGCTTTGCATCAATACTGCGAACGGTTACCTGGTCGAATCTCGTGTCACCTACAGCCATGATCCGGGGTTGTGTCAATGAAAAGAGTTTGAACATTTCTGCGTCATGTTCCGATACAGTCAGGATTTCCTGGAGACACTCATAGATCGAGCGGTGAAAGTCCCGCACGATAGGGGTTCGCCTGACCGTCATTCGCTTCATGGTGGCATTCACAAGAAACACAGGAATTTGTCTTTTCCGGAGCTCCCAGAGATGGTTCGGCCAGATGTCGTAGCGAATGAAAAGAGCCAGGTCGGGTTTGATTGTTTCCAGGAAACGTATTGCGTCTGCCTGTGAATCGAATGGCAGGTACGTAACCACATCGGCAAGTGGATAATTCCGTGAGTTTTCATATCCCGATGGTGAGAAGAAGCTCACAATAACCTTCAGATCAGGGAATTGCTCACGTATTGACGCAATGATTGCCTTGCCCTGCTCGAACTCCCCCATTGAAGCTGAGTGGACCCAGACTCTCTTTCCGGCCCCTAAAGACCGAACTTTCGTTTCAAGTTCCTCAAACAGATTGGCGCGAGCCCGAATTCCGCGGCGTACCTTCTCATTAATAAGCCCTGCCAACTGAAAGGTGACCCACATGAACGGGATAACAACACTATTATAGATGGATTGCCAGAAGGTCGACATTTGTCAGCTGTTCAGGAGATTCCGGGTTGCTGCGAGGGCCGTTTCAGAGCTTACTTCCATCATACATTTGAAATGTCCCCGGGGGCAGGTTTCGAGGCCGATATGGGTACAAGGGCGACACGACAGGCCAGAATGCTCGACTACCACATTGGCAGTTCCAACAGGGAAGAAGCCAAACTGCCTTACAGTAGGGCCAAACACCGCCAGTACTTTCCGTTTTCTCGCGGCTGCAAGGTGCATCAAACCCGAATCATTGGTCAGAACGATTGCGCAATGGTCAAGCAATGCTGCCGCCTCGAGCAGCGAGGTCTGGCCGGCAGTATTCTCGACCCTGATTTCGGGCGCCTCGGTTCTCACCCTGCTTTCGATTGCATCGCATTGTTCCCGGTCCTTCCCGCTCCCGAAGAGGAGTATCCCCATTCTCTTTTCCTTTGCGATTTGGATCGCGGTTTGGGCAAACCGGTCGGCGGGCCACATTTTGTTCTTATGAAGAGATCCTGGTGCGACCCCCACCATCTCTGTTTTCAATCCAAATCTGGATTCGATTCCGGTCTTTGTTTCCTCCGGGAAGAAATTCTCCAGATGAAGCTGGGGCATGTCCGCCTCGAGTACTTCACGGAGAAGTTCGGTGTGGATATTGCGCGACGTTTCGCCGGCCAGCTCAGCCACCTCAGCGACGAAGGACTTCTGGTCGTCACTGACTCCGAGGTGCTTTACAGTCTCAAGATACCTCTCGGCAACCGGGGGAGCCCCTCCGAAGTGGGAATACACATCGACTCCGGTCTTGATGAGAATGAACCGAGCCGTTTTTCTCTTGTTTACTCTGACCGTTGCCCTATGCCCGAAAGTCAGGAACCTGCTTCGGAGACTGTCATGGATATCAATTACGAGATCGTACCGGGCAGAGCGGATTGTGGTCTTCAACCGCGACAGATCTCCCAATGACCCGCCCGATGGAAAGCTGATGACGTTGGACAGATTCGGGTTGTACCGGACAAGGTCAGCATATTGGTCCTTCACCAGAAAATCCAGCTGACAGCCGGGGAACCTGCTGCGAAAAGTGCGGATCAGCAATGTAGAAAGCAGGATGTCGCCGACGGAGCTGAAACGAATGATCAGTGCTTTTGTTGGAGAAGGAGTCATGCCGGACGCGTATCATGGTAGCAAATTCGGGGAGGAAAGGGAAGTCAAATTCGAGGCTTCATGATTGAACCGCCCGTCTCGAGACGAGGCCTCGGCCGGAGGCCGGGCCATGACGCCAAGGGCGCCAAGAAAAACAATAAAGGTGCCTAAGAGTCAAACAACCTTGGCGTTCTTGGCGCCTTGTCCCGAAGGGACCCCTTCGGGGGCGGTTCATTTCGACAATTCCATCCAATTGCATCTCAGACTCAAACGGGGTAAATTATTCAAAGGTTTTGCAACGATTAGGCGACTAGGATTGAGAAGGAGACCATGAAGCGCCCATCCACCCTCGGCGAACTCAGGGATTCAGGTTACCTGGTAAAGGCAGTCAAAGATGAGATGCGGATCAATCTCATCGGGAAACTGAAGCGGAAGGAACAGCTGTTTCCCGGCATTATCGGTTACGAAAAGACCGTCATCCCCGCCCTCGTCAATGCCATCCTCGCAAAGCACGACATTATCCTGCTCGGACTCCGCGGCCAGGCAAAAACACGCATCGTCCGGATGCTTCCCCTGTTTCTCGATGAATATGTCCCGGTCATCCGGGGGAGCGAGATCAACGACAATCCCTACCAACCTGTCAGCAAGCATGCTGTCGATCTGGTGGCGGAGTGCGGTGAAAAGACTCCGATCGACTGGATCCATCGCGATCATCGTTACGGGGAGAAACTCGCAACACCCGATGTAACAATTGCTGACCTGATTGGCGATATCGATCCGATCAAGGCCGCATCCCGCCGGCTCCATTACGCACACGAGGGTGCAATCCACTTTGGGATCATTCCGCGTTGCAATCGAGGTCTCTTCGCTATCAATGAGCTTCCCGACCTCCAGCCCAGGATACAGGTTGGCCTCTTTAATATCCTTGAAGAGAAGGACCTGCAGATCCGGGGATTCAACATTCGCATCCCTCTTGATATCATGCTGGTGTTTACAGCGAACCCCGAAGACTACACCAACCGCGGCAATATCATCACACCGTTGAAAGACAGGATCGACTCCCAGATCGTGACCCACTATCCCCGATCGCTGGAGGACTCAATCCGGATAACGGAGCAGGAAGCGAATATCAAGCGGGATAATGTTGAAGTCCGTATCCCGTACTTCTTCAAGGAGATTATCGATCAGATCGCGTTCGAGGCGCGGAAGAGCGAATTTGTGGATCAGAAGTCCGGTGTCAGTGCACGGCTTACCATCAGCTCGATGGAGAACCTCGCGAGCAACGCCGAACGGCGTGCAATCACTGCCGGAGACCGGATCGCGGTTCCCCGGATGTGCGACCTTCCTCATGTTCTCCCGGGATTGACCGGCAAGTTAGAGCTGGTATTCGAGGGTGAACAGGAAGGTGCGATCAAAGTCAGCAAAGCCCTGGTCGGGAAAGCCGTGCGTGAGACGTTCAAGAAGTATTTCCCCGATCCACTCAAGAAGCGCCAGCGACAGTCACAGGAAGGGAAGGCGCCCGAAGATTCAGAATACACGAAGATTGTTGACTGGTTCGAGTCGGGCAACAGAGCAGAAGTTTCCGATGAAATGACGATTGAACAATACATGAAGGAACTGAGCAGGGTGTCGGGACTGAAGGAGTTGACGACAAAGCACATGCGGGAGTTCGAGGAGAAATATGAGCTTCCTTCCATCATGGAGTTCGTCCTTGACGGGTTGCACCAGAATTCGAAGATAGCAAAGGATGAGGTCGACCACGTGACTTCCTACAAGGACCTCGTGGGGAGCATCTTCTCAGGCCCCGGCAGAGGGTTTGAGGAAGATTAAAGGCAGTCGGTAGTCGATAGTCCGAATGACTATCGACTTTGGACTCCGGACTATTTTCTATGCACTTCCTCTATTCCAAATGGCAAGATGGCTCGGCGACTGATGAGCAGCGGCTCCAGCAGATGGTGTCGCTGTTCAATTACCTCGTAGTACAATCGAGCGGCGATGTCGAGCAGGCGCTTGACTGGCTGCGTCAGC
>DAIPLH010000022.1:2506-15737 GCA_036769325.1 Bacteroidota bacterium | reverse complement strand
GAAAACATCAGTTGTAACATACGAGTTGTAACATACGAGACGCCATGGCGCCAAGAAAGATAAGAATTGGAAGAAAGCAGCTTTCGCAATGTAAAGAATCGTGGACATTGAAAAACTATTGAATGGGAAAGAACACCAGGAATGAAGACCAAAAAGAAGGAGGAGTTGTCAAACTTTTCTCTTGGCGTTCTTGGCGCCTTGGCGGTTAGATCATGAGGGGACGAACCAGAACCTTTGCTGTCTTAGAGGGGAGAGTCTAGTCGGGAGGGAACCTATTCACGAGGAGGTCGCTGAGTTTCGGCAGGCCATCGTCTTTTTTCATCAGAGCAGAATATTTTCCGAAGAAATCGCCCGGCCCCTGCTCGACAGTCTCCAGAAGTGCCAACCGCCCCATGCTCTGATCGATCTGTCGCGCAATAATCATTCCCGTGATTGCACCGAAGCTCTCCCAGTATCCGGACGAATTCGAATGACGGATCATTTCGCCTGCCTTCTGCGGAGAAATTCTGCCCGAGTTCAGGAGTGACGCAGTCTTATTGAATTCATCAAATGATGCCTGCACCTTGGCGATCTGATCGTTTTGAAGCTTCCCTCCTGTTCGCTGAATCAGCGAGAGATAGTGCGCAATACCTTCGTTCTGTGTGAGGTCGAGGAGATGATCGAGATAGTCGCTTTTCGAGCGGTAGTACGCCCGCCATGTTTCAGACCCGTCCTTATACACACCGAAAGCGGCATGGAACACTTCATGCGCGACAACGCTTAGAAGACCGATGAATCGCGCATCAAGAGTTCTGCCATAGTGGACTGCCTTGGAGAGATTCACGACGATTGTAAGCTCTCCTTCATTTTCACCAACAAAAATGGGGCGATCCCCCTGCCACTTGACCCGGCGGACAAACGCGTCAATATTCTGGTGGCCGAATGCCACGAAATACAAGGGGATGGATGTCCGTATGTTGGTATCCTCAGGGAACAACTGCGAAACGGTGTGAACCACCTTCGACGCAAAGCTGCGTTGCTTCACTGCTTCCATAAGCTCCTGCAGCTCAGTGACGTTCCGGCGCGCGTCCTGCATCTCAAACGGGTCATCACCGGAGAGTTGATTGAATTTTGCCGCCTGCAGCGCCTCTTCAAGATCCTGGGTCGAAAGTTTCTTTCCCTCAAGAAGGGCTGTGGTTTCAAGTGCAATCTGGCTCCCGCGAAGGCCTGCAATCTGAGAGGAGCTTCCTGAAAGTCCGCGAAAGAGATCTATGGAACGAACAGCAGACTCATCGTCGATTCTGAGGTTGACGTCGAAGCGCTGATCCGCTTGCGTCCATAACGGAAGCAGGAGAACAAGAATCGCTGCGATAAGTGGGCGGTTAACGAATTTGTTGCGAGAATATTTTTTCATCATCCCCTAGAGAACCTTCACCACGACGATCGTCATGTCATCATGTTGGGCCGATCCGTCCATGTGTGCCTTCACGCCTTCGAAAACTTCGTCAATGATCTGTACGGAGGTGAGCGTTCGGAGATCGAGCCGTCCGGCAAGGGCTTCAAGTCGTTCCGACGAATAGAGCTCGCGTACCGGGTTCATTGCCTCCGTGATTCCGTCGGTCAGCAAGACCAGAACCTCTCCCGCCTCAAGGTGGATTTCCATGTTACGATACTGAGCATTTTCAATCATTCCAAGCGGAAAATTCACGCCCTCCCCGTTAACCCAGCGTGGTCCGTTCCGCGATAGGAGAAAGGGCTTCACCTGACCGGCATTCGCGAACACAAGGGATTTCTTTTCCACATCAATACTCGCCAGAAGAAACGAGATGAAGTTCCCCCGGCGTGAATGTGAATAGAAGGACCTATTGAGGTTCGTCAGGATATCTGCGGGAGATGAACCGGCTTGCAACTCGCTTGCGAGCGCGCCATGATGAAGACGGCGGACATTGCTGCATGCATTCCTTTTCCGGACACGTCAAATACAGAAATATCGCAGGCGCCGTTCGCGACCCTGTAGGCAAAGTGATCTCCTCCGACTTCGAGTGCAGGTACCGATCGGCCCGAGACATCGAACCCCGAAACAACCGGATCGTGCGTTGGCATCAGGGAGCTCTGGACCTGGCGGGCGAGCTGCAGCTCGGTTTGCAGAGATTCCTTCTCTCCTCGTTCAGTCGACACAACCCACACCAGGAGGTTTACGGCCGCGAGCACAAGAGCAGCCGAGATTGCCAGATGCATCAGGTCTGACGCCAACAACAGGGTTGGAACGAGCAACCCGATGGTGATCAGTGTATAAGAAATAATGATGAGCCGGCTTTTATCCCGCGGAATTCCCTTGTAGATTTCATCACTCCACAACAGGGAGAAAGCAATAGCGTCCCAGAGCTTGAGTGCCTCTCCGGAGGTTTCAATCTTTCTTTTCGCCTCCAACCGTTTCTCATTCACTTTTGCTTTGATCCGACCCCAGGTCAGATATAGAATTCCGGCAGCGAAGAGGTCAAAACCTAATCGCCACCAACCAATTCCCTTTACTCCCTCAGACAGAGCAGTCAGGACTTCGATTGCAATCAATATCTGGATTGCGATAAGGAGGTAACGCTTGACCCTTGCAGGTTCAATCATGGTACGGGTTCCGGGTTCCCTGGAAGACTAGTGCCCCTCCAACTAAATGCTTCTGTAATAAAGGGGCACAGCCCGCCCTCGGCCGATTGTATGGCCGGAAGAGGGCGAGGCCGGGGTGCTCGATCCAACATACACTTACGGTCATGTCAAGTCTAATCATTTTGTTGGATCGGCATTGGTGAAAAATCCTGGAGCGGGTATACGGGGAATTCATTGATGAGGTTCGGATCGCCCTTCGGGCACAAACCCCTGGCACGAAAGCACGGGGAGTCTGGGGTACTTTGGATAAGCGGGGTCTGTATTCGAGAGCTCGCACAGCAGAAAAGTGCTCCCCCGGCGGTTCTCCGTCGTCGAAGAATACCGGCAATGATTGCAGAGTCCGGCTGGCAGTTGAGGCTTCTTTTCATCACTCATTGGAGTTCACCTTGTCGGTCCAGCAACTGCGATTACTCACGCCAATATACGGAATCGCGGGTAGACTCCTCGGAACGAGACCACTAGCGAGCCCGGAAGGAACGCCATATGAAGACCAACCGCGAATGATTAAGTCACAAATCACAAACCTCAAATCTCAAACAAATGCCGATGACTAACAGAGAAATGCACGAAAATGCGGATCTCTGTCGTTTCTAAAATTTTTGCTTTTGTGATTTTGAAATTGTTTGAGATTTGACCCACCCGAACGGCCGATTCATTGCTCACACCTGTTCGGTCGGGCGGGTGCTTGTGATTTGGTCATTCAACCATGTCAAACTGGGTAGTGTCCTAAATTCAACGAACAGAAATCGCAGAGACGCGGAGAGCGCAGAGAACTCGCAGAGGGGATTATATCGTGAAAAGACGGGACAACCCTTTGCGATTACTCCGCGTTCTCTGCGCCTCTGCGATTGGTTTAACGGCAAGACCATCCTCAACTTAGGACACTACCTCCAAACTGAGCCGAGTTGACTCTTCCCTCCCATATCGATACCTTTTGTTCCATCAACCGTTAGGGGTGTTCCGCCGAAATCCGGAACTGAGACAAGACCCTCGGAACCTGATCTGGATTATACCAGCGAAGGGAAACGGTAGCTTGACTTCCAAGCCTTCTTTGAGCCGTTTTCCTTTGGAAACGGCTTTTTTGTTTTCCCCAGGATGGCTCGATGAAGAATATTGTGAAGCAAGTTCTGTTGGTCATGATCGTGATATCCTTCGGCCCCGGCCCAGGTGTTAAGGGACAGGAAAAAGCTGACCGCGACACCGTCTACCAACTCGCTCCCGTCACCGTGATGGGAATGGAAGCGGTGGGACGACTCACACCTGTGACATTCTCCAACCTTCCCGGCGAAGTGATTCGCGAGCGCTATTCAGTTCAGGATATCCCGGAACTCTTGTCCGACCTCCCATCCGTCACCTCGTACTCAGAAGGCGGAAATGGGATCGGGTACAATTATCTGAACCTGAGAGGATTCGACCAGAGGCGTATCTCGATCATGGTCAACGGAGTTCCCCAGAACGATCCTGAAGACCATAATGTCTACTGGATCGACCTGCCTGACCTTCTTTCAAGTACCGAGAACATCCAGGTCCAGCGCGGGGCGGGTAGCGCCTTTTATGGCCCACCCGCCATTGGTGGATCGATCAACATGGTGACAAACCCCTTTGCCCGGGAGACAGGGGTCACGCTGGAGTCGACGATCGGCTTTCAGGAATTCGGTGACAGCAGCAACTCGTTTACCCTTGCAACCGAGAAATACCTTGCGTCTGTGAATTCAGGGCTGATTGCCGACCGGTACATGCTCTACGGCCGGCTTTCGACAATCGCCAGCGATGGATACCGTCACAATTCATCAGTGAGGTATGATTCCTATTTCCTCGGGGCAATACGACTCGATGAGGGAATGAGCACGCGCTTCCATATTTTTGGTGGACCAATCTCCGACGGCCTCGTCTACTATGGCCTCCCGAAGTTTGTCAATCACGACAAGGGGCTTCGCCGCCAGAATCTTTCGTATTGGGAGGTTGACTCCACGGGCAGTTCTTATGCTTTCGTTTCTCCCCGGCGCGTGCAGGAGATCGAGAATTTTTCCCAACCGCACTACGAGCTGATGCACGACTGGCAGGTCTCTCCTTCGACTGTCGTTCACAATACCCTCTTCTATTATGCAGGTGATGGTTTCTTCGACTACGACGCCTCGTGGGCCGATACTTCACTGCTACGCATCGGCTACAACTACGGAATTCCAACGGATTCGAATCCAACCAACACCATTGTTGAGGCCACAGTGCAGAACAGTCAGTGGGGCTGGTTACCGCGCGTCGAGATCGACCATGGTAGCGGAAACCTGATCGTGGGGGCGGAGCTTCGGTTCCATCGCTCGCTTCACTGGGGAAAGATTCTCTTTGCTGAAGGGCTTCCGGCCAACTATGATCCGGATTACCACTTCTACGAATACAATGGAAGCAAGGACATCGGCTCCCTGTTTGTGCATGAGTTGTTTCATCCGACAGAAAGACTGGGAGTGATGATTGACTTTCAACTTGTCTACAACCGGTATGGGATTAGGAACGAGAAATATGTAGGGACCACCTTTGATATTCCCTATTGGTTTCTTAACCCCCGGGCCGGCGTCAATTATAACTTCAACGACGAACTGAATGGTTATCTGGCCTTCGGTTACACATCGCGCGAACCGCGGCTGAGGAACCTCTATGCCGCAGAAGACTCCTGGTTTGGCGCCACTCCACAGTTCCGCGCAGACACGGCCGGAGGATCGGTGAGCTATGATTTCACTCAGCCCCTCGCAAAGCCTGAGCGACTGCTGGACATCGAACTCGGATTCGGTTATCAAACCGGGCCGTTCAGCTTCAACGCTAATGTGTATTGGATGGAATTCACAGACGAGTTGGTGAAGAGCGGTCAGGTGGATATCTTCGGACAGCCGGTCACAGGGAACGCAGACCGGTCGCAACACCTCGGGTTGGAGCTTGACGGAAGGCTGATCTTTCTGGAAAACTTTGAACTGAGCGGCAACCTGACGCTTTCACGAAATCGTCTCATCGACTACACCATTCTGGATGATTCGGGTACTCCAGTCACACTCGATGGCAATTCCATTGCCGGCTTTCCCGATGTTCTGGGAAATCTCCGGTTGACCCATCGTGCAAACGGCTTCAGCTCATCAGTCGCTATGAAGTACGTCGGACCGTTCTACACAGATAACTTCACGAGTGAGGCGAACAGGAATGACGAGTTCCTTGTCTTCAATCTTGACATGCTTTACACGACGCCCCGGATTCTCAACATTGGATTCTCAGTTCGGGCGGAGGTTCGCAACCTGATCAATCGACTCTATTTCATGAGTGGAGAAGGAGATGCATTCTTCCCGGCCGCAGAGAGGAACTATCTTGTCGGGATCAGCGCACATTTCTAAGAATATGGAAACAAGACCTGCACGCGCGCTGATCATCTGCAACGGCGAAGCACCCTCACGCGCCCTTAGCCGGAAGCTGGCAAGGGATTCCGATCTGGTAATCGCCGCCGATGGAGGTGCAAACATAGCACGACGGTTTGGCATCCGTCCCGATTTCATCATCGGCGATCTTGATTCCATCACTCAGGCGACACGCAACTATTTTCGAACCTCCACCTTTGTCAGGATCGCCCGGCAGGACAGCACTGACCTTGAGAAAGCGCTTTCCTACGCCCGACAACAGCATGTCAAGAAAGTAACGCTACTGGCAGCAACGGGAAAGCGGATCGACTTTACATTGGGGAACCTTTCCGTCCTCTGGAATTTCGCAAGCCGTTTTGAACTCACGGTCGAGACTGACGACTGGCTCGCAATTCCAATTGTTGGAGGGCTTAAGCTGGACGTAACGAAGGGATCAACAGTGAGCCTCATCCCCTTCGGCTTATGTTCGGGCATCACTTTGAGTGGACTCCGGTTCCCGCTCACCAACGCCGTCATGAGGATCGGAGAGATTGGGGTGAGCAATGTTGCGATCCGATCGACGATTTCGGTTAGAGTAAAAAGGGGAAAGATGCTTTTGATCGTGTTCAGACGGAATCGAAAGGCATAGCATTAAATCCGAAATCCGAAAATCGAAATTCGAAGGAAGCTCGAATGTTCGAAGCACGAAGGCTCAAAACGGTGGCCTTCCCCTCCTTACTGAGGAGGGGACAAAGGGGTGGTGGAGCAATCCGATGCCCTTAGCCGCTGCCGAAATTGGGCATTTGAACATTTGGATTTCGGATTTCCTTCGGATTTCGAATTTCGTGCTTCGGATTTCCCGCAGGGCGGCATGATCACATTTGCACCAGAAGACTATATCGTTCTGGCTCTGTACTTCGCGATGATCCTCGTGATCGGATTTGCGGCCGGAAGGAAAAGCCGGGGCAGGACAGACTTCCTGCTCGCAGGGAGAACCCTCACGCTGCCCCTTTTCGTGATGACGCTGGTTTCCTCCTGGTATGGTGGCATCCTGGGCGTTGGGGAGTTCTCCTATCGGTACGGTATCTCAAACTGGATCGTGCAGGGACTTCCCTATTATTTTTTCGCTTTGCTCTTTGCCTGGCTCCTCGCGAAGCGAATACGGGCAACGAACCTGGTGACGATTCCTGACCGGCTTCATCAGGTGTACGACAGAAGGACAGCCCTCCTGGGGGCGCTCCTTACCTTCTTCCTGACATCCCCCGCCCCATACATTCTGATGGTCGGCATCCTCCTTCAGGTATCATTCGGATGGCCGTTGCATTGGTGCATTCTCATTGGCACAGCTGCGACAACGGTCTACCTTTTTTCTGGGGGCTTCAGGGCCGACGTGTACACTGACGTGGCAGAGTTCGGCGTGATGTTCCTCGGTTTTGGAGTCGCCATTCCCATCGCTGTCGGAAAGCTTGGCGGATTCGACTTCATCGCCGATTCAGTTCCTCCACTCCATCTCACATGGCACGGAGGAAATTCCTGGCAGTTCCTTGTCGTCTGGTTCCTCATCGCGTTGTGGACCCTCGTCGACCCATCGTTCCACCAGCGCTGCTACGCGGCGATCAACGAAAAAACTGCGCAACGGGGGATCCTGTTCTCGATACCGTTCTGGTTCCTGTTTGACGCGATGACGGCAACAACCGGCCTGTACGCGCGTGCGGTAGTTCCTGACCTTGTGGACCCGGTTATGGCCTATCCGATGTTCGCCGAGGCAGTCCTTCCGCCGGTGGCAAAGGGACTCTTCTTTGCCGGAATGCTCGCCACAGTCATGTCAACGCTGAACACGATGGCCTTCATCTCCGCCACCACCCTTGGTCGCGATATTCTCTCCCGGATGAACAACATTACGGATGAATCCTCGGTCACGCGCCTGGTCAGGATCGGGCTTGTTGGAACGGCTGCACTTTCTATCGCGCTATGCTTTGCCATCCCGTCGGTTATCGGACTCTGGTATGTTGTTGGGACCTCGATCATCCCAGGGCTTCTGGTTCCGTTGGTTACAAGCTACTTCGACAAGTGGAGAGTGAATGCGTCGTACGCATTCGCATCGATGCTGTCCGGGTGGTTGGTGTCAACTCTGTGGCTGGCAGCTGGATGGTCAAAGAGTCCGGGGATCTCTGATGCATACCCTCTCGGCATCGAGCCGATGTTTCCAGGACTCTTTGCCTCAGTCGCAGTCTGGGCGGCCGGAATACTGTGGAGAAATTCGAAATCCGAAACACGAAACTCGAAGGAAATTCGAACCTCGAAGCATCAGAACCAAAACCGATAGCCCTCCCCTCCTCAATGAGGAGGGGACAAAGGGATGGTGGAGCCACCGAGGGCGGCGAATTTCCTTCACTGCCTTGATGCTTCATACAGAAACACAGCCGCGGCCGAAGCAACGTTTAGCGAATCGGTCTGATTGTGCATGGGAATTGCAACAAGAATATCGCAAGTCTCCCGCACAGAATCGCTGAGCCCTGATTCTTCATTCCCGAGGACTATGCAGACCCTGCCTGAGAGATCTGCCTTCGACAAAGGTGTGGGTCCTGCAAGGTGGGCTCCGACAACCCTGATGCCAAGATCCTTGAGCCGCTTCAGGTCAGATGGCAGATCGATGGAGTGAAGTACCGGTATCTGAAACACTGTGCCCATCGAGTTTCGGACCGAACGCCGCATGTATGGACTACTCGACGTCTCGCCAACGAGAATCATGTCCACTCCGAACCCGGCGCAGTTTCTGACAACAACTCCAACATTCTCCGCGTTCATCAGACCGTCGAGAGCAACGAGAAGCGATGGGTGCCGGTCACCTGGAATTGCTGACAGCTCAGAGTCCGGTGGAACCCTGGCGACGGCCATGATTCCCTGATGCATCCGGTAGCCCACAATGCCCTGCAGGATCTCGCGGGAGGCTGTAAATACCTTTGCTTTGCAGTCCGCGAATCGTGGCTCTTCTGCGACAAGTGTTTCAAGCCATTCATTTGTGAGGAGAAACGAGAGAATCTCAAGAGAGCTTCCCAAAAGACGACGAACTACTTTTTCTCCTTCAGCAACGAATATTCCCTGCAGGATGTGGTCCTGTGGGCGCCGGAGGGTACGATAGGGCTGAACGGCGGGATCATCGAGAGAAGTGAGAAGAGTATGGTTGCTCATGGATACCTCATGCACATCCTAGGGCCAATTCCGAAATCCGAATATCGAATCTCTAAGGAAAGGCTCGGCACAGTTCATTCAAGAAAAGAAAATCGAAGGGATAAAAGTTCAAACTGGTGTCCGATTTCAGAAGATCCTCTCAATTCTCACACTTTCGCACAATCGCTCCAAAAATTCGGGTCAGTTCTACTGATTCCTTGACCAGAAGTGCCTGCTCAGCTTTGATACCCTCATTCTCGGGAAGGTCAAGCAAGGAAAGCCAATACCCTGTCTCCTTGGCCTCCTTTCGACAAATCTTAACGTGCATCAGGAAGTCTTTTCTTCCAAGTGACTCATTGGCTTCAATGTAGTTCGCACCGATCGAGCCGGAGGACCTTAGGAGTTGCTTGCCGTCCTCAGTGTTGCCTGCCGTTGGTGGGATTCTCTTTATGATGGACCTTACCCGACGAGCAAACGCAGCAGTCCGATCCTCGAGATCGTATCGTTTTTCTGAAACACTCACAAGATTCTCCGAAAATGGCACGGGAGGCTTTATTGCGGTAGTGCAGGCGGGAGGTAACAGTACGGAGTTTCATTGAAAGAGACAAGGATGTGTGTTGTTTGGTACTGTCCTAAAGGACAATACCTGTTGTTTGCTAAGACATAGTAATCTCATTCGATCATTATTGACTTGTGCTTGGTGCTTCCTTAGGATTTCGAGCTTCGATATTCGGATTTGCTTCTCCGATTGCTTTTCAGGGCCCGACTGCTTAACTTGGCGAAACCCACCGGCTTCTCTTCGATGGAGACAACATCCAATCCATGAATCTTTACCTTCTTCGTCACGGCGACGCGATTCCTTCCAAGGGAACAGAGCCGGATTCTGCCAGGGAATTGAGCGACCGAGGCAGGGGCGATGTGGAGGGCGCCGGACGCCTCCTCTCGCGACTCACCCCGTCAATAACGCGGATACTGGCCAGTCCTCTCGTGCGCGCAGGGCAAACAGCAGAGATCGTCAAAGGGGCTCTTCCCGGACAACCTGAGGTCACTCTCTCACCGAACCTTGTACCGGGGTTTCGGAGGGCAAACCTCCTTCAAGAACTCAGCGGGCTCACGGATCAATGTGTGCTCGCCATCGGCCATCAGCCGGATTTGACGGGTCTGATCGCCCATCTGATATCGGGAGCTTCCCTCAATCTGGAAATGGAGCCGGGTTCCCTTGCCGCGCTCACGGTCACAACAATACCAGAAGTACCAGCCGGTCGATTGCGCTGGTTGCTGAATCCTGCACTCATCAGATCTCTGAACGGGAATCACTAAGATGGAGCTCTCACTTGTTCCCATAGAAAAACCCGGTGACATGAACTTTATCCTCGGCCATTCCCATTTTATCAAAACTGTCGAAGACCTCTACGAAGCGATCGTGCAGACAAATCCCGCGATGAAGTTCGGCATTGCATTTTGCGAAGCTTCCGGACCTGCGCTTGTCCGCTATGCAGGAAACGATGGAAGCCTGATTGAGTTGGCCCAGAAGAATGCAATGAACATGCGGGCGGGACATACTTTCCTGATCATGATGGAGGGTGGGTTTCCTGTCAGCATCCTCAACACCGTGAAACAGGTCCCTGAGGTCTGCCGCATTTTCTGCGCAACAGCAAATCCCACGCAGGTGGTAATCGCAGAAACCGACCAGGGACGCGCGATTCTTGGGGTCGTCGATGGTTTCCCGACACGCGGAATTGAAACGGAAGACGATATCAAAAACCGGCACAAACTACTCCGCCAGATCGGCTACAAGCTGTAGAAAACAGAAAGGAAAGATGACCATGCCCGCATCACGGAGGACCTTTATTCGGACTGTTGCCGGCGGAGCGGTCGGAGGCGCTTTGCTCTATTCTTTTCCTCACACTGCGCGGGCCCGCTATGTCCTTGTGTCGGATCTTCCGATCCCCTCCGATGATGAACACTTCTGGTCCGTTGTCCGTGATCAGTTTCCCCTTCAAACAGAACCGCTTTTTCTGAACAATGGAACGATGGGTCCCTCCCCTTATGTTGTGATCGATGCAATCACCACCGAACTTCAGGGAGTGGATCGCCACGCGCGCTATGGCGGCTGGGAGGAAGTCCGGCCCAGGATCGCCCGCTTCGTAGGGGCAGAACCAGAGGAAATCTCGCTGACCCACAATGTGACAGAAGGAATCAGTATCGTCGCATGCGGCCTTCCGCTGAAACGCGGCGATGAGGTGATCATGACCGATCACGAGCACGCAGGGAATGCTGTCCCATGGCTGGCCCGCGCAAAACGTGATGGGATTGTGATCCGGACGTTCAGCCCTGCATGGCATGCAGCAGAGACGCTCGAACGGATCAACTCGCTCATCAACCCCAGGACTCGGGCAATCGCCGTTCCGCATATCACATGCACTCTTGGCCAAGTGCTCCCGGCAAAGGAGATCTGCAAACTCGGACACGACAAGGGACTCTGGGTGATGATCGATGGAGCTCATACGCCGGGAATGCTTCCTCTTGATCTGCATGACCTCGGATGCGATTTCTTTGCAACATGCGGACACAAGTGGATGATGGGACCAAAAGGAACAGGTTTCCTTTACGTACGGCGTAGCATGGTGGACATCCTCGAACCATACTGGGTCGGAGCGGGAGTAGACACGGGATGGGATGTCAGAACGGGATCTCTCACGCTGAAATCTGACGCACACAAATTTGATTTCGGCACTCAAAGCTCACCACTTTATGTCGGTCTTGGCGCCGCGATCGACTTCCTGCATCATCTCGGGATGAACAACGTTTCCGGAAGAGGCCAGGCGCTGGCAGGCCGTCTCCGCAACGGACTCACGGAGCTCGGAGACCGGGTTGAGATTCTGACTCCTGATGAACCCGGAAGCCACGGATCTGTGGTTGCCTTTCGCCCGAAAAACATCGCCTTCGACAAGCTCCATGGCGCCCTTCTGCAGGACTATCACATCGTGACCCGTCAGGTTCCGGAGAACGGGATCAACTGCAACCGGATTTCAACACACATCTACAATTCGGCTGGAGAAGTTGACCGGTTTCTCGCCGCCCTCGGCAAACTCGTGTGAAGGAGGTTTGCATGGTTCAATCCGCCTTGATTGCCACTCTTTTATTGTCGCTGCTTGTCTCCGGTTGTTCTCCGGGCGAAGAAGACCTTCGCAGGATGATTCATGATGAGATTATCCGGTCCCAGACACGCGCAGTCTTTGACCCAGTCGAAACCATCGGTCCCTACAGTCCGGCCGTACGCGCCGGAGGGTACATCTTCGTGTCAGGTCAGATTGGAATTGATCAGGAGACAGGAAACCTCGTCACCGGAGGCATTGAAGACGAAACGCGCAGGGCACTGGAGAATCTGATGCTGGTTCTCCGTTCTGCCGGCTACGACTCATCGCATGTCGTCAGCACGACTGTATTCCTCCGCCGTATGGAAGACTATCCGCTCATGAACCAGATTTATGGCGGCTATTTCGAGGAAAAGAATTATCCTGCGAGAACAGCAGTGAGCGTTGTCGACTTGCCACGCGGGGCCAGTGTGGAGATCACCGCTGTTGCGTTCAAACAGACAGACTGATTGGGGGATTCGTGAAAACACCTCGCAAGAATCAGAACGAAACGGAAGCAATACCATGACTGAAACGACTACCGAAGCTCCAAAAATGCACCGGGCAATTCATGCTCCCCGCGGCACCCGCCTCTCGTGCAAGGGCTGGATTCAGGAAGCTGCGATGAGAATGCTGATGAACAACCTGGATCCTGATGTCGCCGAAAAACCTGATGAGCTGATCGTTTATGGCGGCGTGGGGAAGGCGGCAAGGAACTGGGACTGCTACAACGCATTGATCCGATGTCTGCAGGAACTCGAAAACGACGAGACCCTCCTGGTTCAATCCGGAAAACCGGTGGGGGTATTCAAAACCCATACCGATGCGCCACGGGTTCTGATTTCGAACTCGATGCTCGTGCCGAAGTGGGCGACATGGGACGAGCATCGAGTTCGAAATCAGAACCCG
>DAIPLH010000022.1:612-2496 GCA_036769325.1 Bacteroidota bacterium | reverse complement strand
CATGGGACGAGTTCCGGCGACTCGAGGGTCTTGGACTCACAATGTACGGACAGATGACAGCCGGCAGCTGGATCTATATCGGATCGCAGGGAATCTTGCAGGGGACATACGAGACCTTTGCTGCTATTGGCGAGAAATACTTTGGCGGATCGCTTGCCGGAAGGCTTCTTGTCACCGCCGGTCTCGGCGGAATGGGAGGCGCTCAACCACTTGCTGCCACGATGAACGGTGCCGCATGCCTCGCCATAGAAGTGGATCGTGAACGTATCGAGAAACGCCTGAAGACCGGCTACGTCGATGAAATGTCAGAGAGCCTTGATGAAGCTCTTCTTACTCTGCAGACCGCAAAGGAACTGAAGGAGCCGAAATCGGTTGCGCTCCTTGGCAACGCAGCCGAAGTATTACCGGAGCTCGCTGCACGCAAAATCGCAATCGACGTCCTGACCGACCAGACCTCCGCACACGACACGCTGAACGGCTATGTTCCTGCACATATCCCGTACGAGGAAGCGCTGGCACTGAGGAAGAGCGATCCCGCTCGTTACACGAGGATGGCTCAGGAATCAATCAGAGACCACGTTCGGGCCATGCTCACGATTCAAAGATCCGGTACGGTCACGTTCGACTATGGCAACAACATCCGCGGCGAGGCTCTTGTGAACGGCGGAGTTGTGAATGCGTTCGACATCCCCGGCTTTGTTCCGGAGTACATCCGGCCGTTGTTCTGCGATGGGAAAGGGCCATTTCGCTGGGTTGCGCTTTCCGGAGAGCCATCAGATATTCACCGAACCGATCGGGCGGTGATGGAGACATTCCCCGAGAACAAACCCCTGTGCCGTTGGATCGAAAAAGCGCAGAAGGAGATCCAATTCCAGGGTCTCCCCGCGCGCATCTGCTGGCTCGGATATGGAGAGCGTGCAAAAATGGGAAGGATCTTCAATGATCTGGTAGCAAGCGGCGAGGTCAAAGCCCCGCTGGTGATCGGACGCGACCACCTCGACTGTGGTTCAGTTGCTTCTCCAAACAGGGAGACTGAAAAAATGAAGGATGGCAGTGACGCCATTGCCGACTGGCCAATCCTGAATGCGCTGCTCAATGCAGTCGGCGGAGCCAGCTGGGTGAGTGTGCACCACGGCGGAGGCGTTGGCATGGGCCTCTCCATTCACGCAGGAATGGTGGTCGTTGCCGATGGAACAAAGGAAGCTGCTGCGCGGCTTGAACGGGTACTCACGTACGATCCCGGCATGGGCATCATCCGGCACACAGACGCAGGCTATGAACGAGCGAGCGACAATGCGAAACGGTGGGGAGTGAAGATTCCGATGATGAAACGGTAGGGCGAGGGGATGAAGACTTGGGGATGTGGGATGTGGGATGTGAGATGTGGGATTTGTGAGGCGGAGTTGGCTCTGGGACAGAGCAGTGGTTCTGAGTGAGTTGTGAGTGATGAACAAAGATTTGCGATCTAAGAAATGGGTAGGCCCCTACCCGAACTTTGCCAAGATATCGTTGTTGTACGGAAACTGCTCCAACAACTTCAAAACTTCAAGCATGGCTTCGCGCGGAGGCTTCCTGGCGATTGATCGCCTGAGCAATTGATGCTTGCCGGCAAGTCCGCCAAACAGGATTTCCTCACTTCTCGTCCCTGATTCGTTCAGGTTAATGGCCGGGAAGATGCGTTCGTTGGCAAGGTCGCGGTCGAGGACCAGCTCCATGTTGCCGGTTCCCTTGAACTCCTGGAAGATCAGTTCATCCATGCGCGATCCGGTGTCAATGAGCGCCGTGGCCAGGATGGTGAGCGAACCGCCGTTCTCAATCTTGCGCGCGGAGGCGAACATCTTGCGTGGGATTTCCAATGCGCGGGCATCCACGCCGCCGGTCATC
>DAIPLH010000022.1:0-602 GCA_036769325.1 Bacteroidota bacterium | reverse complement strand
GCCGCCGTGCGCGCTGTTGTAAGCGCGGGCGATGCGCGTGAGCGAATCCATCAGCACGAAGACGTCCTTGCCGGATTCCACAATGCGCCGGCAGCGTTCCACCATGAAACGCGAGAGGCGGACGTGGGTTTCAATGTCCTGATCGTTCGAGGAGGCGATGACTTCGGCCGTCACGGAGCGTTGGAAGTCGGTGACTTCCTCGGGGCGCTCGTCAATGAGCAGCACCATGACCTGGACCTCGGGATGGTTGGTGGTGACGGCATTGCAAATTTGTTTGAGGATGGTGGTCTTGCCTGTGCGCGGCGGCGCGACAATCAATCCGCGCGTACCGCGGCCAATCGGTGTGACCATGTCAATCACGCGGGTCTCCAGGAGTTCCGGCGTGGTTTCGAGGCGGAACTTGTCAATGGGATCAATCGTCACGAGGTTCTCGAACCGCACCGCCTTGGTGTAGTCCTCGAACTTCATGTTGTTGACCCGCTCCACAATCTTCAATTGGGGGCTCGTGCCGCGATGTGGCGGCTGGGTCGTGCCCTCGACGAAGCTGCCTTCGCGCAGGAAGCACCGCTTGATGGTGTCCGGCGTGACAAAAATGTCCGTGG
>DAIPLH010000299.1:0-4303 GCA_036769325.1 Bacteroidota bacterium | reverse complement strand
CGGTTACCATCAACGGTGTACAGCACAGTGATGAATCCACCGCTCAATCCGCTTCCGTTGATGATCAGGTGACCTTCAGGATCGAGGTCCATTGAATTTGGTGTATGAAAGCCCGAGTTCTGATCAAAGGTATCAACCCACAGTCTCGTCCCGTCGGGCGCATATTTGATTGTGACGAAATCATACGTTCCGAACCATGCCCGGCCTGCGACATAGATATTACCGTCAGCGTCCGAAATTCCCCGTACGGCAAGAGCCCATGTTCCCGAATAGGTATCATCCCAAAGCAGATTTCCGTCGGTATCGTATTTTATCGTCAGAAGACCTGTTTCAACCGGATTGGAAGTGATCGTGCGAGGGTATCCGGTAACGATGATGTTGTCAAACGGATCAACCAGAATCCAGGTCGCCACTGCTTCGAGATCGGGAACTGAAGTGCCGTTCCCAGAGCAGTGTCCCATTCGGACTGTACTTCTTTGTCACAATGTACTGTTCAAGAAACCAGCGCCATCCTGTCACAACGACATTTTCCTCACTATCCAAGGCGATCATGCTTCCGTTCGGGTAGCCATTGGCGTCAGATTGAACCCACGCCTCAGCGACGGTCTGACCCTCTGAATATGAAACCATGACAAGAACCAATCCGATGAGTATTGCAGTTCTGCATTTGCGTGTAGTCATGAGATAGTCCTTTATTCGATGTGTGTCAGGTTCCTGTAATAACTCATTAAGAATGTCAGGAATACGACTGGTTCGAAGACCGAGGACCTGCCTGCCTTCTCCACGCCATTGATGATGCCTCAGGACCCTTCATGCGCTTAGTCCCCTCGGAAAACACTGCCATGTGCTGGAAACCTTGGGGGCCTATTGTGAACGCTACGGAATTCCCAAAGCTCTCTACATCGACCACGGCAGTGTTTTTCTATGCCCCGAACAAGCTTACCGATGTCGGTCGTGCCATGGCCTCACTCGGCGTCGAGGTGATCTTTGCCAACTCGCCACAGGCCAAGGGACGCATAGAACGGGTAACAGAACTCATCAGGATCGTAGACTTGAACACTTTTCCCTTGGCGCTCACTTCATGAACATCATCTTCTCAGTCAATACCACGTTACCAGCCGTCAATCTGTAGAAATAAAGTCCGCTGGCTACTGCGGTGCCGGCATCGTTCCGGCCGTTCCAGGTGACCGACTTGTAGCCGGCTGTCTGAAACTCGTTGACCAGAGCAGCAACCTCTTCGCCGAGAGAGTTGTAGACTTTCAACGAGACGAAGCCATCAACGCTGATCGCATAGCTGATGCTTGTCAAAGGATTAAATGGATTCGGATAGTTCCCTATGATTTTCACTTCCGAAGGAACCGCTTTCTGCATCTGCTCCAGGGTTTCATACTCAGCCCAGAGGGCATCCCATTCGGGATCCGGCGGTGCATCGACCTGGCAACTGAACGTGACAGGAGAGTAGCAACCGGCCGGGTCCGTCAGTGTAACCGTGTGCGATCCCATGCCGGCATGCGGGACCGTCATCTTGCCAATCGAGTTAGTCCCGTTGCTCATTAGTGTGACAAGCTGCGGACTGCCATCGAGGTCAAATGTGACCGTCTCGCCTGAGAAATCGCCACTCATCTTCACCATGGCCTGGGCTGCGCCATTGGCGTTGCACTTTGCATTGAAGAAGAAAATATCTTCACAGAGAAGTCCCCCGCCCGTCCCGGACTGAGTATACTTAATGACCGTGAGCATATAATCGCCCGCCACATAGACGCTGTTATCACTTGCGAGAACAAGGCCAACACCGCGCTGGGATGTAGGGTAGTATGTTGCCGTCCAGGGATTTGATCCGTCTGAGTTGTAACGGAGGGTCGCCATCGATCTAAACATGCAACAGGGGGGTGGCGGAGGTCCGCCCACACCGGTTACATACACTTCATCGTCCGGCCCGGTCATGATAAAACTGGGCCATCCATCGTTGTATGGGTTTTCGCCATACATGTTTGACCAGAGAAGGGTTCCCTGCGGGTTGACTTTGATCGTGATCCATTGTGAGTACCCCCCACTATGGATCCCCGTAACAATGACATTTCCTTGTGAGTCGAGAGTGAGGCTTGTGCCGTACTCAGTTGTGACCCCGAAATCGTAGTTCCGTTCCCATATCAGGTTTCCGCTCAGGTCATACTTCAGGAGCCAGATGTCGGTACTCGTGGAGGGGCTGTAGAAACTTCCCGTAAGATAGAAGAAGCCGTCCCCTGTCAGCTTTACCCACCCTGTGGTGTTCCCAAATTGCTCGATTACCCACTGGCGGACACCGTCGGTGTTGTACAATACCGTAATGAACCCACCACTCAATCCCCTTCCGTTGATGATCAGGTTGCCTTGCGAATCAAGATCCATGGAGTTCGGAGTGTGAAAGCCTGAGTTCTGGTCGAAGACATCTACCCACAATCTCGTCCCGTCGGGGGCATACTTGATTGTGACAAAGTCGTGGGTTCCAAACCAGGCCCGGCCCGCGACATAGATGTTACCGTTAGCGTCTGAGATTCCCCTTACAGCAAAAGCCCATGTTCCTGAATAGGTATCATCCCAGAGAAGGTTCCCGTTCGTATCATATTTCAGTGTGAGAAGCCCCACCTCCACCGGATTGGAAGTTCTGCTGCGGGGGTATCCCGTAACGATGATGTTATCGAAAGGATCAACAAGGACCCAGGTGGCAACAGCCTCGTAGTCGGGTACCGAGTAGTGCTGTTCCCAAAGCAGATTGCCGTCCGGGTCATATTTTTTTGTGATGATGTAGGAGCCAAGAAGCCAGCCGGTGACAGCAACGTTTTCCTGACTATCCAGGGCAATCATGCTTCCGTAGGGATAGCCATTGGCGTCTGACTGGATCCATGCTTCTGTGACTGTTTGGCTCCCCGAATATGAAGCCATCAGGAGGACCAATCCCAGGAGGATTGTAATTCGGCATATGTGCAAGTTCATGATTTGATTCCTATTGGAGTGTGTTTGTCACAATCGACAATTTGGTTACTTCATAACAACAAGCCGTCCTGAATCGACATCATCCCCCGCAACAAGGCGATAGAGATAGATACCGCTAGCAAGATTTTCCGCGTTAAAGACCACTTCATGATATCCATCTTCCTGCAGTTCATCGACAAGGGAAGCCACTTCTTCACCGATCACGCTATACACCTTCAGGCTCACGTGCATTCTGTGATTCAACGCGTAGCGGATTGTCGTGCTTGGGTTGAACGGGTTCGGGTAGTTGCCCAGGATTCTGACTTCCGCCGGAATCGCTGTCTGCATCTCTTCCATGGTCTCATACTCGGCCCAGAGCGCATCCCACTCGGGATCCGGCCGTGTATCGACCTGGCAGTTGAACGTGACCGGAGAATAGCACCCGGCCGGGTCCGTCAATGTAACAGTATGAGATCCCATGCCGGCATGCGGAACTGTCATCTTGCCAATGGAGTTTGTTCCGTTGCTCATGAGTGCGATAACCTGAGGGCTGCCGTCGAGGTCAAATGTGACCGTCTCGCCTGTGTAGTCTCCTGTGATCTTCACCATGGCCTGGGCTGCACCATTGGCGTTGCATTTGGCGTTGAAGAAAAAGATATTCTCACAGGGAATACCACCGCCGGTCCCGGCAGTCAAATGCTCAAACAGGGTGGCGCTTGTATTCCCATCAAAGAAATCACCCGCCGCCCAGAGATCGCACGATGAGACCTTTGCCACAGCATGGAGCTCGGCATCAATTCCGGGAGCTGGAAAATCGACGAGATTCCATGACGTACCGTCCCAGTGGGTAATGGTCCTTCCGACTGCCCAGACATCGTTCGGTGAAATGGAAACAAGTCCGCTACGGCCCCCGAAGTATGGAGCGACACCACCGGGGCTTGAGACCACAGACCATGAGGAACCATCCCAATGCATAAACAAAGGCTGTACTCCGTTAAACGTTTGAATCACTCCGCTTGCCCAGACGTCGTTTGAGGCAACCCCGGCCACGGCGACTATCTCCTTATCCCAATTGCTGTTGCTGTGTGGATTGGGGATGATGGTCCAGCTCGATCCATCCCAATGAAGGATCATCGCATGCTTGAAATTCCCCGGAACATCATTCTCGCCCACTGCCCAGATATCGTTGCCGGAGACAATACCAATGGCATAAAGTGAATTGTTCTCTGCGGTGCCGGGGGGATTTGGACTTGGAACTTCTTCCCAACCCGATCCATCCCAGCGAAGGGTGAGCGTACCGCCTGTCGGTCCAGGAGCCCCAACCACTCGTTCCCCCACTGCCCAGACTTCA
>DAIPLH010000298.1:2942-4306 GCA_036769325.1 Bacteroidota bacterium | reverse complement strand
ATCGGCGGGAAGAACTCGGTTCCTATTCTCCTTGAAGGGCTTCGGAGGATGGAATGGGAAGAGAGATCCACATTTCGGCGCTGTCTGGGTATGGATTGGATGAGCTGAGACACCTAATGCTCTCTTCCGTGGTAAATTCAGGCCAAATTGGAGAATACGATATCTCTGTGACCAACAAGAGACACGCAGAGTCTCTCGCAAGGGTGCAAACTGCAATCGAGGCCTCGCTCTTGTCCGCAACTAGGGAAATGACCAACGAGTTCATCGCCCTGGATGTCCGGCTGGCGATAGAGGCAATCGGAAGCATTACTGGCGAAGTTACAACTGAAGATGTTCTGAATGGGATATTTGAGAGGTTTTGTGTCGGGAAATGAATTGAGACAACGTTCCACGTGAAACAAACAGACCAGACATATGACGTGATTGTGGTTGGCGGAGGCCATGCAGGGATCGAGGCTTCCCTCGCCTCCGCAAGAATGGGCGCTTCCACAGCCTTAGTGACAATGGATGTCAATTCGATAGGGCGTATGTCCTGCAATCCCGCTATAGGCGGAACCGCTAAGGGTCATCTTGTCAAGGAGATCGACGCCTTGGGCGGTGAAATGGGTGCTTTGGCAGATTCCACAGGCATCCATTTCCGGATGCTGAACAAGTCAAAGGGACCTGCAGTCTGGTCCCCTCGCTGCCAGAATGATCGTGATTGGTATTCCAGAGAGGCCTCAGCCACCATTCTGAACCAACCCAGCCTTGACGTCATCAAGGGGTCGATCGTTGATATTCAAACGATGAACAACCGGGTGTCCGGAGTGGTCCTGACGACAGGCCAACGAATCACCTGCAGAGCCCTTATCCTTTGTTCCGGCACGTTCCTCGACGCCGTCATGCATACAGGCCTGGATAGCCTCCCCGGGGGGAGGTATGGGGAGTCGGCTTCGATTGGATTGTCAGCTCGTCTTGCCTCCTACGGTTTCATAAGGGGAAGACTCAAGACGGGGACGCCTCCCAGAATCAAGAGATCCACAATTGATTTCGGGCTGACCGAGGAGCAACCAGGGGATAATCCCCCGATTCCATTTTCGCATCGGACCCACCGCATAACAAACACCCAAATTCCGATGTATCTGACATACACAAGCCGGGAAACGCACGACATTCTGCGGAAGGGATTTGCCGATTCACCCATGTTTTCCGGGAGGATCAAGGGTATCGGTCCCAGGTATTGCCCGTCTATCGAAGACAAAATTGACCGATTCGCTGACAGGGACAGACACCAGATATACCTTGAGCCCGAAGGCTACGAGTCGGATGTTGTTTATGTGAATGGCTTTTCCACGAGCCTGCCTGCGGCCATACAACAAAAGGCG
>DAIPLH010000298.1:0-2913 GCA_036769325.1 Bacteroidota bacterium | reverse complement strand
CATCCCGGGATTGAAGGGTTGTGAGGTACTGAGACCCGGCTATGCCGTCGAATATGACTTTTTCCCGCCACACCAGCTTGAGCATACCCTGGAAACAAAACTCCTGAAAGGGCTGTTCATGGCGGGTCAAATCAACGGAACAAGTGGGTACGAAGAGGCCGCAGCGCAAGGCATAATGGCAGGAATAAACGCCGTATTGTCAATAAGGGGGGAGAAGCCCTTTGTCCTTCAGCGAAGTGAAGCTTATATCGGAGTGCTGATTGACGACCTCATAAACAAGGGAACACTCGAGCCATACAGGATCTTTACATCCCGTGCTGAGTATCGCTTGCAATTGCGGCAGGATAATGCCGATACCAGACTCATGAGGAGAGGTAGGGAACTTGGACTTGTTTCTGAGGATGCCGTCCGGGAACTTGATCGGAAGGAAGCTCTGATTTCAGCGACCAAAACATGGCTCGGTCAAACAAAAGCCCGCCCTGAAAATGCGAATGAGTGGCTCAACCGGATTGGCTCAGCAAGTATTCAGGAACCGGCATCGTTGGCCCAGCTGCTTCGACGGTCTGAGGTTGAACTCTCGGATCTGATGTCGTTTGCGGCCGGGAAAGGGATAGATTACCCCTATGCAGCGCTTTCGGAACAGGGAGTCCTGGATCGGGTGCAGATTGAGATCAAGTATGAGGGGTACCTGAAAAGGCAGGAAGAACAAATTGCGCAATTCAGGAAGCATGAAAGCATGGAGATTCCCCATCAATTGGACTACTCGACAATAAGATCCCTGAGCTCAGAGGGGAAGGAAAAGCTTTCGACTATTCGCCCGAGGTCTATTGGGCAGGCAACACGGATTAGCGGAGTGACTCCGGCAGATATCACTGTCTTGATGGTATTCCTGCGAAATTGATGTTGCACGTGAAACTTATGGTCAGGCGATGATGCCAGATGCGTCAAAAGCAGAGGGGGAGTCAGGTGACATCATCCATCTTAGCGAGATATGCGAGAGGGCGGGGGTTGTCCTCTCTGTGAAGGTGAGGGAGAGGCTCGTAGTATACGTGGAAAGCCTGCTGGATTGGAACAAGAAGCATAACCTCATTTCAAGGGCTGACACTTCCAACATATGGAGTCGCCACATACTTCACTCGGTGGTTCCTCTTCTTATGTTCAGGTTTCCGAAAAACCTTGCGTTTGTCGACATTGGAACAGGTGGTGGTCTGCCCGGAATTCCCATTGCAATCCTGAGGCCGGACCTTCAGGGCGTGCTCGTTGATTCAGTGAGAAAAAAAACTGAAGCGTTACGGTCAATTATCGAAACGGTTGGAATCACAAACCTTCGTGTGGTCACAGAGAGAGTGGAATCCCCTTCCTTCATGAAACAGTTTCGGTCAGAATTCGATCTCGCGTTCGCAAGGGCAGTGGCCCCGCTCCCGGAGCTGGTGACTTGGACACGCGGATTGCTCTCGAAGCCACGGAAAACAGCTCACACCTCTGAAGGAGCGAAGGAAATTATCCCACCGGCGATCATCGCACTTAAGGGGGGAGATTTGAGCAACGAGATTGTCGCGACGAAGCGCGCGTTTCCCGGTCTTTCGATTGCCGAGCACTCAATCTCTACGGTAGAGGGTGTAGGAGAATTCTTTATAGACAAGAAGGTGATCGTTGTCCGCTGAAGACATATCGCGAAAAATTTCATTGAAGGATGAACTCGCGCGACTTCTCACTGAGCAGAGGAACCCGGCCTCATCCCGAATCGATGAGGTGTCGATCGAGGAAGCGCTCCGGATCATTAATGAAGAAGACAAGAAGGTGGCGGGAGCCGTAGAATCGGAGATCCCGCATATTGCGAAGGCCGTTCACCTGATCATTCGTTCACTGAAAGCGGGCGGCAGGTTAATCTATGTGGGGGCGGGGACAAGCGGAAGGCTCGGCGTCCTGGACGCAGCGGAATGTCCGCCAACATTCGGGACAGCTCCGGACCGGATCGTTGGAGTTATCGCAGGAGGTGAGCCCGCTCTCCGGAAATCGATTGAAGCAGTGGAGGATGATCCCGCGGCGGGCGCGAAGGAAATCGATGCGCTTTCCGTGAGCGAGAAAGACAGTGTTTGCGGGATTGCCGCGAGTCGTCGCACCCCGTTTGTTGTCGAAGCGATCCGCCGTTCCCGGGAACGTGGCGCATCGACAATATATCTGACAACCAATCCAAGGGCAGCTTTCGACCTCGAAGTTGATGTTGCGATCTGTCCTGAGGTGGGCCCTGAAGTCATCATGGGATCGACGCGGATGAAATCAGGCTCCGCCCAGAAAATGGTTCTGAACATGCTCACGACCGCTTCAATGATAGGGCTTGGCAAGGTCTATCAAAACATGATGGTTGATCTGCAGCTCAAGAATCAGAAGCTCATCGAGCGGGCGCGACGGATCGTCATGCTTGCAACCGGGGTTAACTACGAAACAGCGGCCGCCCGGCTTGATGCAGCTGACGGGCATGTGAAGACAGCTCTCGTGATGATCATCGGGAAGGTTTCAGCAGACGAGGCGCGGGAGAGGCTCCTGGCTTCCGGAGGCTTTGTCCGCACTGCGCTTGGTCCAGGGTAGGAGTCATTCTGCCTTGTTATGCCGCCGTTTCTCGTGTCTGCTTTCCGACGCAGGAACGGCGGGATTGTTTAGTCCTTGTCCTATGAAATTTGCTTTTCTGCATGAACAAGACAACTGAGGAAATAGGGACAACGATCCAGGGACTCTCCGTCGTTCAGAAACTGATTGCGATGACGGAAGAGCTCAGACCGCGAGCGACGCTGGGTGTTCGCGGTGTTTGCGGCTCACTCGACGCATGCCTTCTTGCTGCAATCGCGGGGTCGACCGGCAGACAGATCGCGTTCATTGCGCGGGATCGGGCATCAGCGGTGCGTATGGGTGATG
>DAIPLH010000021.1:2362-15763 GCA_036769325.1 Bacteroidota bacterium | reverse complement strand
CCCTTCAAAGAACCAGTGAAGATCCTCTCACCATCCTGGTGAGCCTTGAGCTATCCGAGTAACCTCAATGCTTGTCAATCGACTGTAGTTATGAGGCTTCATAGTCAGGGCCTCGCTTCCTGTCCAGACTTGCCAACTTGATCTGAACGGGAAAATGCTAACTTTCAGATTCCCAAGAATAGACCGGGCGCAGGTCATTCCAGCTAGAGAGGTAGCCATGAGGCGCATTTTCTTCCTTCTATCTTTTCCAATTGCTACAATACAGGTCGACTTGTCGATCTCTTCACTTTATGCCCAGGATTGGCATTGGCAGAACCCGCTTCCGCAAGGAAACATCCTGGAGTCCCTCTTTTTCACTGATCAGGCCAATGGCTGGACGGTTGGATTGGCCGGCACCATCCTTCACACCTCAAATGGTGGTGAAGACTGGACGGTTCAAACAAGTGGTATTGCGGACCACTTGTACTCCGTTTTTTTCACTGATCCGAACACGGGTTGGGCGGTTGGAGATGAGGGCATCATTCTTCACACAACAAATGGTGGGGAAGCCTGGGCGGCTCAAACAAGTGGAACCTTGTTTGACCTATCCTCTGTGTTTTTCATTGATCCGAACACGGGTTGGGTGGTTGGTGATGATGGCGCCATTCTTCACAGCACAAACGGAGGAGCTGTCTGGACGGCTCAAACAAGTGGAACAATATGGGATTTGAACTCCGCCTATTTCACCGATCCAGAAACAGGTTGGGCGTTTGGAGATCTTGGCACAATTCGTCACACAACTGATGGCGGAGAAACCTGGACAGCCCAAACAAGCGGAACGTCGCGTAGTCTGTACTCCGTCTTTTTCACTGATCACGCTACCGGCTGGGGGGTAGGAGACTATGGCGCCATCCTTCACACGACAAGTGGTGGAGCAGCCTGGATGATCCAATCAAGTGGAACGACGAATGACATGACTTCTGTGTCATTCATTGATTCGAGTACGGGTTGGGCGGTTGGAGAGTATGGAACCATTCTTCACACGACAAATGGTGGAGCAGTCTGGTCGGCTCAAGTGAGTGGAACCACGCTCTTTAACTTATACTCCATCTTTTTCACTGATCCGAATATGGGTTGCGCGGTTGGAGAGGATGGCATCATTTTTCTCACGGTGGATGGTGGAGCAGTATGGACGGCTCAATCAAGTGGAGAGAGGCTCACCCTGCTATCCATCTTCTTCACTGATCAGGATACGGGTTGGGCAGTTGGAATAAGAGGCACCATCCTTCACACCACAAATGGTGGTGAAGCCTGGACGGTTCAAACAAATGAATCGTCCTACTTGTACTCCGTTTTTTTCACGGATCCGAATACAGGTTGGGCGGTCGGGTGGTCTGGCAACATTCGTCACACGACAGATGGCGGACAAACCTGGACGGCCCAAACAAGCGGAACGACGTTTGACTTGAGCTCCGTGTTTTTCACTGACCGGAACACGGGCTGGGTGGTTGGATATTATGGCACCATTCTTCATACGACAAATGGCGGAACCGCCTGGACTGCTCAAACAAGTGGAACCACGTGGGGGTTGAATTCCGTGTTTTTCACTGATTCGAATACGGGTTGGGCGGTTGGAGATGGTTACACGATTCGTCACACGACAAATGGAGGAGCAGCTTGGATGGCTCAAAGTGGAGCAGGGGACACACTCTTCTCCGTCTTTTTCACTGATCGGAATACGGGTTGGGCGGTTGGAGATGATGGCATTATTCGTCATACGACAAATGGTGGAGAAGTCTGGACGGCCCAAACAAGTGGAACGACGTGGGGGTTGAACTCCGTTAATTTCACTGATCCGAATACGGGTTGGGCAGTTGGAGACCATGGTACCATTCTTCACACAACAAATGGTGGGGCAGCATGGGCGGTCCAATTGAGTGGGACGGCATTTAGCTTGGAGTCCGTTGGTTTCACTGATCCGAATAGGGGTTGGGCGGTTGGATTACTTGGCACCATTCTTCACACCACGACAGGCGGAGCGGGAATTGAACCTCCGCCACCTCCGACTCTGAACTCACCATCAAATGGATCAACAGTGTCAACAAGCCCGGTTCTTACCTGGAACCAAGCACCTGGTGCACTTTGGTATACACTTCAAGTTTCAATAAGTCCGTACTTCATCACCAACGTACTCAACCAAACGAACCTTACAAAGACTGACCATCAGCTCAGTGGCCTTCAGGGGGACACGACTTACTACTGGCGTGTGAGTGTGACTAATGACAGCAGCTCCAGCCGGTGGTCGGAGATCTGGAGCTTCGCAACTGCACCCGTTCCACTTCAGGTTTTTCTGAAAGAACCAGAGAATAATGAGATAGTCACCACTGACAGCTTGTTACTTTCATGGCATTCCAGTTCACCTGCCGTGGATCGATATTGGCTTGAAATCAGTCCCGATTCGTTATTTTCCTCTCCGTTCATTGATTCCACTCTTACGGATACGAGTTTCACCATGACCCCCGTTCACAACCTAGCCTACTGGTGGAAGGCGAGAGCTCACAATCTGGAGGGTTGGGGAACGTTCAGCGAGGTATGGAGGTTCCTTGCGTATCAGGAGATCCCCCTTCCACCAGTTCTTCTTGAACCTGATAGCGGGACGGTCGGGGTTTCTACCAGTCCGACTCTCGTATGGAATGCTTCGATGGGAGCCGAGTCTTATGGACTCCAGTTGTCAGCTACTCCGGACTTCTCGAACCTGATTGTTGAGGAGGATAGTATTTCAGTAACCTCACTCGATATTGAGGGACTTCTTAACAACACCACTTGCTACTGGCGGGTCAATGCCTCCAACGATCTGGGACCAAGCGACTGGTCTGAGGTCTGGAGCTTCACCACCCTGGCAACCGGGATCAGAACGGTGGAGCATATTCCAACGACATTCTCACTTGGGCAAAACTATCCAAACCCCTTCAATCCAAGAACGACGATCAGGTATGAATTGCCGTCGGCTTCTTATGTCCACCTCGAGGTGTTCAATTCGGTGGGAGAGAGAGTCGCAGTGTTGGTGAATGGAGCCAAGGATGCGGGGTATCATGAGGTTATTTTTGAACGAAGCAATCTTGCGAGCGGAAGCTACCTCTATCGCATGACGGCGGGTGACTTTGTGGAGACGAGGAAGCTCATTTTGCTGCGGTGAGACGCAGGATAGATAAAACGATTAACGATCAACGATCAACCGTTAATCATTAATCATTTTTGTTGCTCTTTTGCGGAAGCGGTCCTCCTCTCCCTGGTTCCCGCTCGCCACATCACAAGGATTGCCCTAAGAGTATGATCCTCGTCAATCATCCGTTGCCGTGGTCCAATCCTGCCGCTTGACAAAGCTGACTACTTTCGATACCATTTCAGAGACTCTTCTTTCCGGTCTCACCTCATCTCGAGGGGCAAGTTTGCTCTGGTACCTCTCGTGCGAAATTATTCCCCTCGGTGCGGCCAAAGGAACCTTTCCATGCTTTTTACCAAGTAGGTTACGCGGACCTCTGTACCTGATTCCTGTCCTTTGGACAGGGAGGATTACACAATGAACCTGCGAATCATGGTAATCTCGTCGGCAACTGCTCTCCTGTCTATTTGTTGCCTGTCACCCCTAACAGCGCAAATCGCCGACATGAAACTCATCGCCAGTAATGGGGATGCTGGTGGGAAGTGTGGATAATCAGTCTCGCGCCCCAACGACTACACCATGATAGAAACAATGCGTTGAGACCAAAGAAACTGGTGTTGCTGCGTTAGGATCTGATGCTATAATAATCTCAATCATCAAGGTTCAAGAAGGAAGAGGCGAACTATGAAACCACTCCTTACTCCCGTTTTGCTCTCCCTCGTTACCTCAACTTTGTCATTCTCCCAGATAACGGAAACGAAAATCCAAGGGACCGCGGATGGCTTTGGCGTATCAGTTGCGATTGAGGCAAACCACTTGCTGATTGGGGAATACAGAAGTGTATCCAGCGGATCCGGTCACTTCTATCGAGGGTATGGAGACGGTTGGACGTTTGTTCAGACCGTCGTTGGGGAGCGTTTCGGCTATGATCGCTTCGGATCAGCAGTCGCTTTGTCAGAAGATATTGCATTGATTGGCTCCCCCGCTACTGAGGGTGCCTTTTATGCCTATCTCTACGATGGGACAGCCTGGCAAAAAAGGGCTCTTTTAGCAGGTGGTCTGCATTTTGCGAGCTCCTTGTGTGTTTTTGCCAATTCTGCTCTCATTGGTTCAATCTATGAAGATTTCAACGGCATCAATTCCGGCGCTGCCATAGCATACACAACTACCACTGGCAGTGATTGGGCGCCAGAGGACACGCTTCTTGCCGACGACGGGGCAGCGTCAGACGAATTTGGAAATTCCGTTTCGTTTGATGGCGATTTGGCGGTTGTCGGCTCTCATCTCAGTGACGCGACCGGGACCTACTCGGGTTCAGTTTACTTTTTCCAGCGATCAGGAGAAATGTGGAATCAGATTGTGAAACTCACAGGCAGCGACACGGCACCCAACGACCGGTTCGGCACGTCAGTCTCGCTATCCGGAGGTTACGCTCTCGTCGGAGCACCATTTGCCGACACTGAACAACTTAATTCGGGTGCTGCATATGTATTCAAGCATGACGGGTCGACCTGGATTCAGCATGCAAAATTGGTTGCGGGGGATCGGGGTCTGAGTGATCACTTTGGAATCGCAGTCAAGATCCTGGGCGACTATGCCGTGATCGGTGCCGAAGCCGGAGATGGACTTGTGGCAAACTCAGGCACAGCATACATCTTCAAACGGGAGGGCTCCTCATGGAATCAGGTCTTTGAACTCTATGCGAGCGACGGTGTAGAGGACCAGCATTTTGGGAATTCCGTTGACATCTCGGCTACCGATATTGTTGTGGGTGCGACAGGTTCCGGCAGTCCACCGTATGTAGATGGCTCCGTCTACTTGTATTCGGGATATGCGGAAGCCCAGGCTTCAGTGGCTGTCTCCATCGACTCAGTTTATCAGACCGTTCCTCCACAAGGCGCTACGTTTCCCTACAACGTAACGTTCACCAACAACACGGCTGACACCCTGGCCGTAGATTTCTGGACCAAGCTCGTTCGTCCCGACGGCAGCAGTGTCGATCCGTTATTGGGGCCAAAGACTCCTGTACTCGGACCGTATGCGGCTATTGACAAGTCCCCGATCATAAGTGTACCTGCTAATCGCGACCCCGGCGAGTACTTGGTGATTGCATACCTCGGCACATATCCAAGCGATACGCTGGATACCGACACAACCGGGTTTACAAAACTGGCAAGCGGTGTGGCAAAAGAACAGGTTACCGCGCCATCTCTTTTGGCGACAAGACTGGAGGGCAACTATCCAAACCCGTTCAACCCATCGACAACCATCCGTTATGCCCTGAGCACTGATGGCCCAGTATCCATCCGTGTCTATAACATGCTCGGACAGGAAGTTGCCACACTGGTTGACGGTTTCCAGAAAGCCGGCGAACAGTCGGTTGTGTGGAATGGAGTCAATAACTTCGGCCAGTCAGTTGCATCGGGGCTGTATATCTACAGGCTCCAGGCTGGAAACACCGTTCTTAGTCACAAGATGATGTTTGCAAAGTAGACCCTGGTAACTATTTCATAGCATCAGAAACGGAGGATACCATGAACTTTCGCGTTATTGGATTCTTTGCAAGCACTTTCCTCTTGTCCGTTTGTGCACTGAATGTCGTCGAATCTCAAATCACCGAAACAAAGATCGTTGCAAGTGATGGCAACGGGAATGATGGATTTGGCTGGTCCGTCTCAGTCTATGGTGACTATGCACTTGTTGGAGCCTGGCTAGATGACGATAGCGGGACAGATGCAGGTTCTGCCTACATCTTTCATTTTGACGGGTCAAACTGGGTGGAACAAGCCAAACTCTTTGCCGGTGATGGTGCCGCGGGAGATTTATTCGGATGTTCGGTCTCGCTCTTTGATGATTTCGCGCTTGTCGGAGCGTATGAGGATGATGACAATGGATTAGATGCCGGCGCTGCGTACATTTTTCGCTACGATGGGACAAGCTGGATTGAGCAAATCAAACTCGTCGGAAGCGACGTTGATGCAGGTGACGAATTTGGATCTGCGGTTTTGCTCTCCGGTGACCGTGCTTTTGTCGGGGCATACGGGTGGGATGGGCACAGTCGCGGCTCTGTTTACATCTTTCATTACGATGGGTCGACGTGGTTGGAGCAAACCAGACTTCTTGCGAGCGATGGTGAGCCTTATGATTGGTTTGGATGCTCAATTTCGCTTTCGGGGCGCTATGCTCTTATTGGAGCGTATGGGGAAGATGAGAACGGCTCAGCATATGTTTTTCATTATGATGGATCGTATTGGGTGGAGGAAGCCAAACTCATTTCCAGCGATGGTGCTGAAGGGGATAGTTTCGGATACTCAGTGTCGATCTCCGGTGAATATGCTCTCGTTGGAGCCTATGAAGATGATGATAATGGATCGAGATCCGGTTCTGCCTACATCTTCCACAACAACGGATCAAGCTGGGTAGAGCAAGCCAAACTAACCGCCAGTGATGGTGATGACGATGATCTTTTCGGGGAAACAGTTTCACTTTTAGGTGACTATGCCTTTGTCGGGGCATGGAGGGATGGTGTAGTCTCCGGTTCTGCGTACATCTTTCATCACGATGAGTCAGGTTGGGTGGAACAAACCAAATTCAAGGCGAGTGATTTTGAGGCTGGGGGTAGTTTTGGACGCTCACTCTCACTCTACGGTGAATATGCCTTTATAGGTGCACCCGGTGGGGCTCACGATCGGGGTTGTGTGTACATCTACTCCGCGACTCCTCTTTGCTCCAAAGTCTCCCAGTTTCAGGCACGCTGCCGCCCCAGTGGCTTGATCAAGGCAAGGGTGACTATGGCTGACGCCTCACATGCTGGTGACATAGTCGAGATCAGCATCGATGATGTTCCATACGAAGTCACCATTGATGCAACCGGTCGAGGTCAACTCTCCCAGGGTGGGTTCAGCTCCGGTCCTCACACCGTTGAACTCACCAACCCCGGACAATGCTTTGATCCCATAGTCGTAACCTGCAGGACAGGTTTGGATGAAGAAGCAAGTGCTGACTGGGACGATGAACTGATCTCTGAACCGCCAGCGGAAACCACCTTGGTCGGCAACTACCCGAACCCGTTCAACCCATCGACGACCATCCGTTACACCTTGAGCAACGAAGGATCTGTTTCCGTCCGCGTCTACAACATGCTCGGACAGGAAGTTGCCACTCTGGTTGATGGCGTCCAAAAGGCAGGCGAACAGTCGGTCACGTGGCATGGCACAAACAATTTCGGTCAGTCTGTTGCGTCGGGGCTCTATATTTACAGACTCCAGGCTGGGAACCTGACGTTGAGTCAGAAGATGCTCTTTGCAAAGTAGGTGACGCAGGATTTTTCACCAAGTATCCTTTTCGACACATTTCAGATTGGAGGGTTCACACCATGATACAGCGAACCATGTTACTCTCGGCGACCCTTGCCTCGATGTCCCTCTTTTGTCTGACTGTTACCAGCGCACAAATCACCGAAACGATACTTCTCCCCAGTGATGGGGGTTATGAGGATAACTTTGGGCACTCAGTTTCCATCTACGGTGACTATGTACTTATCGGAGCCCAACATGATGACGACAACGGAGAAAATGCCGGGGCCGCTTACATTTTTCATTATGACGGGTCGAACTGGGTGGAACAATTCAAACTCATTGCCAGCGATGGTGATGAATGGGATTATTTCGGATACTCAGTGTCTCTCTACGGCGACAACGCACTTATTGGAACTCCACGCGAGGATGACAACGGATCATATGCCGGCGCTGCATACATTTTTCATTACGATGGGACAACCTGGACTGAGCAAATCAAACTCGTCGGAAGCGACGTTGATGCAGATGACCAATTTGGATCTACGGTTTTGCTCTCCAGTGACCGTGCTTTTGTCGGGGCATACGGGTATAATGGGGACAGTCGCGGCTCTGTTTACATCTTTCATTACGATGGGTCGACGTGGCTGGAGCAAACCAGACTTCTTGCGAGCGACGGTGAGGCTGCTGAGTGGTTTGGATGCTCAATTTCGCTTTCAGGGGACCTTGCTCTCATTGGAGCGTATGGGGACGATGAGAACGGCTCAGCATATGTTTTTCAATATAATGGATCGACCTGGGTGGAGGAAGCCAAACTCATCGCCAGTGACAGTCAACCGTATGATTTCTTCGGCTATTCCGTTTCACTCTCCGGTGATTATGCCCTTGTCGGAGCATATTTGGATGATGAGCTTACTCGCTCCGATCGCGGCTCCGCCTACATCTTCCATAACAATGGATCAAGCTGGGTAGAGCAAGCCAAACTTGTCGCCAGTGATGGTGGCATAAGAGATCATTTCGGGCAATCAGTTTCGCTCTCCGGTGACTATGCCCTTGTCGGAGCATATTTGGATGGTTCATCCTCCGGTTCTGCGTACATCTTCCACTTCGATGGGTCAAGTTGGGTGGAACAGACCAAACTCAAGGGAAGTGATTTTGAGGTTGGGGATAGTTTTGGACGCTCAGTCTCACTCTCCGGTGAATATGCTTTTGTAGGTGCACCCTACGGTGGGGGTGAAGATCAGGGTTCTGTGTATATCTACTCGGCGACTCCTGTTTGCTCCAAGGTCTCCCAGTTCCAGGCACGCTGCCGATCAGGCGGTCTGATCAAAGCGAGGGTAATCATGGCTGATGCTTCGCATGCAGGCGACATCATCGAGATCAGCATCGATGATGTTCCTTACGAAGTCACGATTGACGCAACCGGTCGAGGTCAGCTCTCTCAAGGCGGGTTCAATTCAGGCCCCCACACCGTTGAGCTCACCAATCCCGGACAATGCTTTGATCCCATCGTCGTAACCTGCAGGACAGGTTTGGATGAAGAAGCAAGCGACAACTGGGACGATGAACTGACCTCTGAATCGCCAACGGAGACCACCCTCCTTGGCAACTATCCAAACCCGTTCAACCCATCGACAACGATCCGTTATACCCTGAGTGTCGACAGTCCTGTGTCCATCCGTGTCTACAACATGCTCGGACAGGAAGTGGCCACTTTGGTTGATGGCTTCCAGAAGGCCGGCGAACAATCGGTCACATGGCACGGCACAAACAACTTCGGTCAGACTGTTGCTTCGGGTCTTTATGTCTATAGACTTCAAACAGGCAGCACCGTCATGAGTCAGAAGATGCTTTTTGCCAAATAGGCTTAGAACCCCGGCCTCCGGGTCATATTGTTTCTCTCGGGCATGCTGGGATTTCGCGGAGAACAAAACCTCGCGTTGCAACATGAGATTGTCGATACCGGAATACACTCAGCCACACGGAAGTCAAAAGTCAAAGGTGAACTTTTGAGGAAACAAACCGTCGTTTCGCTTTTCTCCCTCATCCTCCTCTGTCTCGTCAGCCAGAATGCGAATGCCCAATTGCGGTCAAACGCCTTCGAGAGGGCATCCATCGACAGCGGTGAGGTGCTTGCAAGCCCCCTTGCGGTTGTTGGTGGTTTCGACCTAAACAATAATGGCTGGGGAGAGTTTATCGTGCTTTCGGACCAACCTGACCACCAGCTCAAGATTTTTGAGGCTACTGGTGATAACCGCTATGCCCTGAGGTCTTCGACGTCAACGGGGACTTCTCACTATCGAAGTGGAGGCCTTGACGTCGGTAACCTGGATGACGATCCCGAATTGGAAATTGTTGTTGCTCATCAAGATGGCCTGGTGTTCGACGTTGATCCAAGCACACTGACACCCATTCCACATCCCGCTCATGTACTGCCGTCAGTGACCTCGCCTGATGCGGTGAAAATCCTTCGCGAAGGGAAGTCCCCTCATTATTTCATTGTCTGTAATAGCGACTCTTTGGTTGCTTACATATGGAATGGGGCGGGATGGTCCATCTCTGACAAGATTGATAATATTTCAACCCCAAACGATATGGCTATCGGTGACACTGACGGAGATGGGCTCAAGGAGATTGTTGTGGTAAGCGAGAATACAGCCAGAGAGCTCTTGGCCATAACAAGTTTCAGTGACGGCAAATTTGCAGCGGATGGAACAATCCTTAACAATAGCCTTCCAAAGGATGACTCAGGTCCCTACCCAAGGGTTGCGGTCGGGGATTTGGACCGGAACGGCACGGATGAGATTGCTGTTTCATGGTTCAGCGAATATATCGGGGGTGTGGTACTCTATAACTACAGAAGCGGATTCTATGACCGTGATGCTTATGAAGTTGTTGATTTGGACGAGCCTCAGGTTCGAACCATCCCGGTTGGAATACATGACTTCGATCATGATGGACGGGGGGAAATCTATTTTGCAGAAGGAGAGGAGCATTTGAGTTGCGTTGAGTTCAATGGGAGGGATGGTAAGGGAAAATTCGAAACCCCGGATTTTGATGCCCGTGTGCGGATATTGGGTGAAATACCGAAGGGGTTTGCATTCGCTTCACAGATTTTGAATCGTACACTGGACGGCGACAGATTTACCGATATCCCGGTTCTTGCTGAAAATTTGCTCTATGTCCTGGAGGCGGTGCCTTTCAATATCTCCGTTGCGGTTGACTCTGCAAACCAGGTCGTTCCACCCGGCGGTGCGACGTTTCCCTACAATCTCCAGATTGAAAACAATGTCAACGGGACGAAAGCACTCGACTTCTGGGCCAAACTGATCCGGCCTGATGGCTCGGTTGTCGATCCGGCATTCGGTCCCAAATCGTTTGCGCTTGATTCACTGGAAGTACTGATCCAGTCTCCACCGATAACGGTGCGTCCGAACGACGATCCGGGAAACTATACCCTCGTGGCTTTCATTGGAAGCTATCCGGGCGATACTCTGGATTCCGACACGACCGGTTTCACCAAACTGGGCGTGGAAAAAGCCGAAGGCCCTCAGAAATCAGTTCTGCTTCATAACAGTCCCAACCCATTCAACCCGAGCACGACGATTAGATACGAACTCTCTCAGACTTCCAGAGTATCTCTCAGGGTCTACAACATGCTTGGGCAGGAGGTAGCGACACTGGTTGATGGATTCGAGGAACCTGGAGCGAAGTCGGTGATCTGGGAAGGGACCTCACAAAGTGGCGATCCTCTTCCAAGCGGGGTGTACTTCTCAGTCCTGCGCGTTGGAGACCTCGTCGCGACCGACAAGATGCTGCTTCTGAAATAGCTTATTCTTTGAGATGAGAGATGTGGGGTGGGAGATGAGAGAGGGTCGGAAGTCGGATCGCTGAGGTCCATTTTTTCCCTTCAATGAAGATACCTCCCCGGGAACCTTTGGCAGGCAAATCCGACAGTTATTAGTCGGCGACGGGCTGGTTAGCCACTGTCAGCCTCTCAGCCAACGGATCCTAACCCTTGTAGGGAGCCCCATGAAGCGCCTCCTACCACAACAATCAAGTTCTCAGTTCCAAGATCAGGTGAGGTCAGCTTGAAGATCTTCAACCTCCTTGGCGAGGAAGTTGCAACGTTATTCTCTGGTCACAAGAACGCAGGCTCCCGCACAGTCGAATGGGATGCAACCGGGCAGCCGAGCGGGGTGTATTTCTACAGATTGCAAGCTGGCGAGTTTGTGGAGACGTAGAAGCTGGCGTTGGTGAAGTGAAGAAGGGATATAGACGACTTTCCTGTCCCTCATTTCCGGGATACATGTCCGGAAAAGTGGACATCAATAAGAAGGCTTGTCTTCGAATTCTGGGTTTTTGACTCGATTTTCCATTCGTGAGGTTGTCATGATGCGGATCTTCATCCTTTCGACTATTCTCTTTGTTCCCCCCTCCCTTCTTGGTCAAGCCTGGTACTGGCAAAACCCACTGCCGCAGGGAAACTGGCTACACGACATCGAGATCTTGAATGGAACCGATGCATTTGCAGTGGGTGACGTTGGGACAGTCCTGAGAACAGTAGATGGCGGTATAACCTGGGTTGTTCAGCACAATGCAGGCGGAACCGCAAACCCCCTGTGGGGCATCTCATTTGCAGACATCAGTAATGGAATTGCTGTTGGGCACAACGGTACTATCCTGCGAACCATAAACGGAGGATTGACCTGGACATCGCGAAGCAGTGGCGTAACCGACTGGCTGAACAGTGTGGCGTTTGTTGATTCGGATATTGCTACTGCTGTGGGGGGATTTGGAACTATACTTCGAACAACGGATGGTGGTGACACATGGCTGCGACAGGCCAGCGGGATCACCGCATGGCTTTACGATGTTGCGTTTCCAACACCGGACACGGGGTTCGTTGTTGGGAGCTCCGGAACTCTTCTTCGCACAGTGGATGGGGGATCATCGTGGACGAGAATACAACTTGGTATATATTCCGAGCTCACTGGAGTCTCGTTCTCAAGTCACATGACTGGGACGATCGTTGGCTACAACTACGATTATTCACCATCACATATTCTTCGTACGAGTGATGGCGGACTTACGTGGACTGACCAGGGACCGGGAGCAAATAATCCATTCACCGACGTTTCCTTTGTGGATGAAAACAGAGGGATTGTGGTAGGCTATCAGATTGCCCTCCGTACGACGAATGGTGGCACGACGTGGATCAGTCGATCTTTTAACAGTATTCAATGGCTCGATGCAGCATCGCTGGGTGCGAACGATCTCGCATTCATCGTCGGTAACGGAGGGGTAATCGCCCGTTCCACCGACGGGGGTGGAACCTGGATCTGGCCTACAAACACCTTCTCCCAAACCCTTAGCTGCTCCTTTGTTGACGCAAATACGGGAACGATTTGTGGCGAAGCAGGGCTGATTGCACGCACGACAGACAAAGGAGCAACGTGGACGGTCCAGTACCATGGGGAGGACCCTGACCATTTTTATGATGTTCAATTTCTGAACCCAGACATGGGAGCAGTTGTGGGGCAGAAATACAGCTTTGGGAACGGCGGCGGCGGAGGGTTTGTCCTATTTACTTCAAACGGGGGAACCACATGGAGATCTTCATATCCGCCAGGTCCAGCCCCACCATTGTTTGCAGTTCATTTTGTCGATCCAAATGTCGGCATGGTAACTGGCACTGACTGGAACACGGGTTCTGATGGAAGAGTCTACTACACGACAAATCGAGGATTAGACTGGACAGACGTTTCCCCTGGGTTGACCGTCTCTTTCGGTGATGTTCATCTCCTTAGTGAGGATATCGCATTCCTTGTGGGATCCGATGGAACGATTTTACAAACATCCAATGGAGGAATGGATTGGTTACCACAAGAAAGCGGGACCACCAGAAACCTGTCGGATATTTGTTTTGCTAATGACAGCGTAGCCTACGTTGTGGGTGACAGT
>DAIPLH010000021.1:1589-2352 GCA_036769325.1 Bacteroidota bacterium | reverse complement strand
GCCACGTGGCTGACACGAACAAGCCCAGTTGAGGAACCTCTCCGCTCTGCGTCCTTTACAGACGCTAACATTGGTACGGTTGTTGGAGGGGGTGTCCTTTTGAACGGCAGGATCTACCGAACTGTAGATGGGGCTCAAACATGGGAGGATCAGTCCCCTGGCACTTCAAACTATCTCACAAGTGTTTCATTCGTGGATGCCAACACTGGCTGGGCTGTGGGGGCCGAGGGTACGATCTTCCATACGACGACCGGGGGCGTTGGTATTGAGCCGCCAGTCGCTCTGATTGCACCACCAGATGGAGCGGTTGTCAGCACAGACACCGTTGTGCTAATGTGGCATGAGGGTTCCTCGGGTGTGGACCGCTACTGGCTTGAGGGTGCAACGGACTCCCTCTTCACAGAGCCGTTCATAGATTCGCTTTCGACCGACACAAGCAAAACGCTCTATCAGCGGCAACACAACCAGACCTACTGGTGGAGGGCGAAGGCACACAACTCGGTTGGATGGGGTCCCCTCAGCGAGGTGTGGAGCTTCTTTGTCTACCAGGAAATTCCTTCTTCTCCAATGCTTCTTCTCCCCGATAGCGGCGCAACAGGTGTGTCAACCACCCCAACATTCAGTTGGAACCCTTCACTTGGGACAGAGTACTATGCCATTCAGCTCTCAGACACTCTGGACTTCTCAAGACTCGTCGTTGATGAAGACAGCCTCGGTGCAACTTCCCTTGATATTACCGGGCTCTACGTCAACTCACCGTACT
>DAIPLH010000021.1:0-1579 GCA_036769325.1 Bacteroidota bacterium | reverse complement strand
GAGCAACTGGTCAGAGGAGTGGAGCTTCACGACATTATTAACGGGTGTTGTCGAAGAACATCCAGTCCCAGTCGAGTTCTCCCTCAGCCAGAACTACCCGAACCCGTTTAATCCGACGACCACAATCAGGTATGGCTTGCCACTGCAAGCGCACGTGACCCTTGAAGTGTTCAACATACTCGGACAGCGGGTTTCTGTACTCATGGATGAAGCGCAGGATGCAGGGTACCATGAGGTGACATTCGGTGGAGGAACGCTTTCGAGCGGACTGTATTTCTACAGACTTAGGGCGGGGGACTTCGTAGAGACGAGAAAGCTGGTGTTGGTGCGATAAGGCTGGGTTAGAAAAAACGGTTAACGGTTAATCGCTAACTGTTAGTCATTAACCGTTTTTGCTACTCCCGGATGCCGTTTTAATGCTCGCGGCGATGATCCTGCAAAGTTGAACACACTCGTCATGAACGGGCCCGCAAGCGAGTTTGTGGAGACAAGGAAACTTGTGTTGCTGCGATAGAGAATCGTGAACCCCAAGATCCTTGACCTTGGTCTGACCTTCCCACAACTTTCAATTCGAAACAGGTTAGGAGGGTGTTGAACTCGCGGGAAACTCTGTCGAAATCTGAAATTATCTGCCCCAAATGACCCTGTTTTCGGTAGGTGACTCCAGACTGAGGAGGTTGCTTCCGGAGGGTTGGTAGTTGGGTTGACCTTCACAATCTGAGTCTTCGACACCCTCATCTTCTTCCCTACCTCTTCCCACTCTCTGTAACCTTTACCAATCATGAACGACCCTCTCTCAGGGGATTGAACGCAGATGAAACCATTTGTCACATGGATCCCTTCTCTCGCGTGACTTTGGATCACCTTGAGACGGTCCAAGCGTTGATTCAGGAGTGCGTTTTGCATAAATTTGTTTGTTTTCTCCCCTTCGAAAAAACTCAGCTTTACCGCTTTTTTACCCCCTTTCGTGCTCGATCCCAAAAATTGAGTCTCTAAGTGGGACCCGGGGCTTTGCGGTTCGGACAATCAAGGATGAAGGTGTCACTACCATGAAATTCAAATTCCTCCCTACAATCGTTATTCTTCTGTCCACTTGTTGCATGTCAATTGCCACCGCTCAAATCACCGAAACCAAACTCACCGCCAGTGATGGTTCTGACGGTGAATGGTTCGGCCGTAATGTATCGATCTCCGGTGACTATGCGCTCATTGGAGCGCCCCTTGATGATATCGGTTCAGCCTACATCTTTCGTCGTGAGGGAAACGACTGGATAGAGGAAGCGAAGCTCACCGCAGGTGATGATGCAGATGACTTTGGCTCATCCGTCTCGCTTTCCGGTGATCATGCGCTCATTGGGGCTTACGCGGACGGAAACTATTCAGGCTCGGCCTTCATATTCCGTCGTGAGGGGAACGACTGGATAGAAGAGGCGAAGCTCACTGCAAGTGACGGGGGCACCTATGATCTCTTCGGCGCCTCGGTCTCGCTTTCCGGTGATTATGCGCTCATTGGGGCTTACCTGGACGATGACAACGGAACGTCATCGGGCTCGGTGTATGTTTTTCGTCGTCAGGGGGA
>DAIPLH010000297.1:0-4341 GCA_036769325.1 Bacteroidota bacterium | reverse complement strand
ATATGTAGTGTGGTCGAGTATATTGCAGCATTTCGACAAACACCCGAACCTGCGAATGCTCCTTGCTGTGATACTCTTGTTCAACCTGCCTCATGGAGGTCATCTGTCAGAGAGGGGAAACCTCCCGCACATGGTCGACCCCTTCATCGGGACCGCGGGCCATGGCCATACATTCCCCGGGGCTTCGGCGCCATTCGGAATGGTCCAGTTGAGCCCCGACACCCGTGTCGAAGGCTGGGATGCATGTGCAGGATATCATTATTCAGACAGCACAATCTTAGGCTTCAGTCACACCCACTTGAGCGGGACAGGCATTCCTGACTATGGTGACTTTCTCTTTACACCAGTCGCGGGCAACCTGAATCCCCAAACCCTGTCACATCAGATCTATCGTTCCCGATTCACCCACCAAAAGGAAACTGCCCGTCCGGGCTACTATTCCGTTGTCCTTGAGGATTATTCTATTACGGCCGAGCTCACGGCAACCACGCGGGTTGGAATCCATCGCTATTCCTTTCCAGACGGAGAGGCTTCGAATGTTGTCGTCAATCTCCTTCATGGCCTTGGTCCGGATCGGGTTACCGATTCGCGTCTTGAAGTGATTGGGGAGAGGGAACTCTCTGGTTCAAGACGGTCTTCAGGTTGGGCAAAGGATCAGCAGGTTTTCTTCCACGCGGAATTTTCAAAGCCCTTCTCAACGATCGCTCTCTGCTCCGATGATTCAATCCATGTGGGGCGGCGATCCGTGGATGGAGTCAATCTGAAATGCGTATTGACATTCGCACCCGGGAGCCCGAATGTTCTGATCGTGAAGGTGGGTCTTTCGTTTGTCAGTCCTGAGGGAGCCCGGGCAAATCTCGAAGCCGAGGCACCGGAATGGGATTTTGACTCAATACGGGAAGGAACAGAGAAGGACTGGGAAAAAGAGTTGAGTAAATTAGAGGTGGAGGGAGGATCGGAAGAGCAACAGAAAATCTTCTACACATCTCTGTACCATGCCATGCTGGCACCCAACGTGGCGTCGGATGCCGATGGCAAATACAGAAGCATGGATGGCGGAATCGCAAAAGCAGATGGATTCATTCCGTACTCAGTGTTTTCGCTGTGGGATACGTTCCGCGCAGAGCATCCGTTGCTCTCGATCATTGACCGTGGGAGGACAACTGATTTCGTGAGGACACTGCTGGCAAAGTACGAGCAGTCAGGAGTCCTTCCTGTGTGGGAGCTTGCGTCCAATGAGACGTGGACGATGATCGGCTATCATGCGGCGCCTGTCATTGTGGATGCGTTCGCGAAGGGGATCAGGGACTTCGATGCCGAACTTGCACTCCGTGCAATGCAAACCAGCGCCGGCCTCGATCACTTTGGCCTGAAATCGTATCGCGAGTTTGGTTACATCCCGGCCGATCACGATGGCGAATCGGTTTCAAAAACGCTGGAATACGCGTATGACGATTGGTGTATCGGTCAGATGGCGTTGTTGCTGGGCTATAAGGAAGAGGCCGAGATCTACCTCAAGAGGTCCCGGTTCTACAAGAACCTGTACGATCCCTCAACAGGCTTCATGCGTCCGAAGGCTAACTCGACCTGGGTCGAGCCGTTTGATCCCTCCTCAGTGACGTTCCATTACACCGAGGCGAACGCATGGCAGTACAGCTTCTTCGCAGTGCAGGATGTCCAGGGTCTCATCCAACTGATGGGTGGCCGGGACTCCTTCGCAGCGAAATTGGATTCCCTGTTCAAGGCCAGCCCCGAGCTACGCGGGCGTCACCAGGCGGATATCACAGGGTTGATCGGACAGTATGCGCATGGGAATGAGCCGAGCCATCATGCCGCATGGCTCTTCAATTATGCGGGATATCCTGCGAAGACACAGCACTACGTCAAGATGATACTGGATTCGCTTTACTCCGCCGGTCCGGATGGACTTCCCGGAAACGAGGACTGTGGACAGATGTCGGCCTGGTACGTCATGAGTGCACTCGGCCTCTACCAGGTCTGCCCCGGCGACCCCGTGTACACAATTGGGAGCCCGCTCTTTCCGCGTGTTGTCATTCACCTTGAAAACGGTAAACAATTCCTCATTGAAGCGGAAGGTCTTTCATCATCAAGCAGGTTTATCCAGTCGGCACGGTTGAACGGACAGCCGCTGGAAGCTCCGTTTATCTCACACGAAGAACTCTCCCCGGGAGGCAAGCTGGAACTGGTGATGGGGGCCAACGAAGGAACGTTTGGTGAGGGACATGGAAGCCCATTTGGTCAGCCTGCTGCGAAGACTCGCTTTGTTCCGCTTCCTGCTGTCCATTCAGGCAGCACCCACTTCACTGACTCGCTTGTCCTGAACCTTTCCTGTCCTGAACCGGAAGTCAGGATCCATTACACTCTCGACGGTTCGTTGCCCTGGAGTTCCTCAAAGATATATGATGGACCGATCACACTTCACGAAACGAAAGTCCTGCACGCAAGAGCGATAGCCCCGGATGGTTCGGCAAGCGATGTGGCAGTCGCCCATTTCTCGCGGTACGTGCCTGTAGGTTCACTGACTCTCCTCACGCAGTACAGTCCGCAATATACCGGCGGGGGAGATCAGGCGTTGCTCGATGGCCGACGTGGAGGAAGTGACTGGCGACTTGGTGCGTGGCAGGGATATGAAGGCAATGATCTGATGGCAGTGGTTGATCTGGGAACGGAGAAAGAAGTCAGAGGAGCTTCGCTCAGTTGTCTCCAGGATGAGAACTCCTGGATTTTCTTCCCGGTTGAGGTTGAGTTTTCATTGTCCAAAGACGGAGAACACTTCGATTCTCCCATCCACGTAGTGAACCCTGTTTCACCACGCGAGGCCGGTTCCATCGTCCGCGACTTTCGCGGAGAATTCAGCAACACAAGTGCCCGGTACGTTCGTGTTGAAGCAAAGAGCCTTGGCATTTGTCCGGAATGGCACAAGGGAAGAGGGGCGAAAGCCTGGCTGTTTGTGGATGAGATAACGGTGGAGATGGGGGGCGATTGACCATTGACGATTAGGGATTGAAGCTTGAGGGTAGACGGCATAGAATAGAGGATAGACGGTAGAACACAGGGAGCAGAGGCTGGAGGACAAAAGGCAAGAAGGGACCAGACAATTAGCCATTAGGGCGGTTACTCACTAATCGGATAGATACTTTTCATTAGATATTGGGTACTCATCCTGACAAATAGCCGGGTAATTCCTAACACCTGACAGCTATCCGTTTACTCGCTATCGGTGAACGGGTAACCTGCGCGAAACCTCCTTTCGGTAAATACTCACTTCATAAGGACCAGTTTCCTGGTTTGCACAAAACTGCCGACCTGGAGCCGGTACATGTAGATTCCACTTGCGAGATGGCCGGCATCAAACGTTACTGATTTGTATCCGGCTCCCTCGAAACCATCCACCAGCCGCGCAACCTCCCTGCCAATGATGTCGGAAACGATGAGCGATACGTGTGCCGCCACCGGAAGCTCGTACCTGATGGTCGTCAGCGGATTGAACGGATTGGGGTAGTTCCCGACGAGTCTCACACTCCCCGGTGAAACATCAGGAGATTGTGCTGCATCGCCGGATCCATCAAACCCGGCCCATAACGCGTCCCATTCGGGATCGGGCGGAGAGTCCGTCTGACAGTCAAACGTCACCGGCGCATAGCACGACACGGGATCCACCAGCGTCACTGTGTGCGACCCGATGCCTGCATGAGGAACCGTCATCTTGCCGATGGAGCTTGTTCCATTGCTCTGAAGCGTCACAACTTGAGGACTGCCATCAAGATCAAAAGTGACCGTCTCACCTGCGTAGTCACCGCTGATCTTCACCATCGACTGCGCCGCTCCATTGGCGTTACATTTGGCGTTGAAAAAGAAAACATCATCACAGGAAATTCCACCGCCGGTTCCGGACTGGGCATATTTGATGACCGTAAGCACATAATCGCCCGCAACATAGACGCTGTTATCGTTCGCCAGAGCAATTCCAACGCCGCGCTGGGATGTAGCTGAGTATGTCGCGGTCCAGGGATTCGATCCGTCCGGGTTGTAGCGGAGGGTGGCCATTGACCTGTATTGGCAGCACGGGGGAGGCGGTGGACCACCGACGCCGGTAACATAGACCTCATCGTCCGGTCCTGTCAGTATGAATGTGGGCCATCCGTTATTAGACGGGTTTCCATTATAGACACTGGACCAGAGAATATCCCCATCAGAATCTACCTTGATGGTGATCCAATGTGTGTATACGCCCTGAATCCCTGAGATGATGACATTCCCCTGTGAGTCGGGTGTCAACACTCTGCCATACTCACTCGTCACCCCAAAGTCATAGCTACG
>DAIPLH010000296.1:0-4341 GCA_036769325.1 Bacteroidota bacterium | reverse complement strand
CCTGCCCGACTGTAATTGTTCAGAGACGGTCAGGCGGGCGCGAAGGAACGCAATACCTTATGAAATCATTTCCTTGAGTACCTTTGGGGCTTCGCGTTTACCCGCCGGAACCATTTCCTGGTGAAGGCGGGACTTTGTGGCTACTTCAAACTTGATCACTGCCATGCAGCGGGGCACAAAAAGCAAAAAGCCCCGACACGCGGGGCTCTTTGCTTCATATTTCCAATCTGTCTAATTGTCTTTCGCGCCCTGATCAATCCAGGTTGCGATTGTCTTTATTTCTTCATCTTTCATCCAGACCGCCTTGCCTTCTTTGATCTTCTTCTTTGGGTTCAGGGGCATCCTGTCACCCTCCGGAGGGTTCGGTCCGAGTTTCTTGATCATGAGGCTCTCAGCCGACTTTCCCTTGACAATCGACGGTCCGTTCTTCCCCCCTGCCATGATAAGCTTGTAGTTATCCATGGAGAGTTCGCTGGGGTTAAACTCCTCTTCTGCGTGACAGGGAAGACATTGCTTTTGGATGAGTGGAAAAACATCCTTCTTAAACGATACTGACTCATCACCCGCTGCCATTCCTTCAAGATTTGAAAGCAAGAACAGGCTTGAAAGAACAAAAACCGCCATCACCGCTGTTACTCGAAACACGTCAGTCTCCCTTAATAATGATTGTTTTTCCGCTGTTTCTTACAGATAAAAATGAAGCAAAAGATGGAACTCGTCGTTCTCTATTTCAGTCGGCTCTTCCTTCACGATTCTGTAAAGGGGTCGAACTTCGACACCGCTGATCGGGAAGAATTCAAACCCGAAACTGTACCGCGTTTGCGTTCCGGTCGCAAGATCAAGATCCTCGTCATAGAAATCGTAAATCGCCTTGAGGTCGAATCCCTGCATGATCGGATAGTCGGCTTCCACGAACATGACAAACCCGTCTTGTTTCACGCCTGAAACATCACTCTTCAGGAGGTCCGCTTCCCCGATGATCGAAATATCGCTGAAGCTGACAGCCCCAAATCCGCCAACAAGATTCGTCTTCCCACCCACGACATCCTTGTAGAGGGTGTTGACACCCAATCCCAGGTTGAAATTATCACCGAGATTAAACATTCCTTCGATTCGACCCAGAAGCGCCTTCCTGCTGTCGATGGCCTCACCGCGGCCTTCAGTTGCGTTGTAAATGCCACCGGTGACCGCGAACTGACCAGGTGACACGCCAACTTCTGCGCCGGTGTAGTACGGGCTGCCAATTTCAGGGCTCAGTCCGGTATACTCCTTGACGGATGTGCGGTGATCATCCACCTTCAATCCGTAGTTCGGAACAAACTTTCCGGCCTTGACGAAGCCGTTTGCCGGAAGGACGTTCAACAAACCAAAGATTTCAAATCCTGAATACAACCCCTTGTCAAAATACACATTCACTTTCTTCGCAAGCTGCAGATTGATGTAGATATCCCCCTGCATCTGAAACATTGCGTTTTGATTATCGGTCGCCCCTTTCTGATAGAAGAAAAGAGTTCTGACATCCGCACCGACAGAAACAAAGGGGGTCAGATCTGTCGAAAAATCATCAAGAGCAAACCCCTCACTCCATGTGGTAACCGGAAGCTCCTCGCGTCCGTACGTCACTCCCCCCGCATTTCTCATTCCACCACCTGAAGGATTCACGTGACAGGATTGACACTTCCACCCTGTTCTCGCAGAGAATTTCGGAAGAGCCTGCGCCTGCTCAGAGAAGACAACGAACGCCATGACAACAGCAACCAGATACAAGAATCTCATATTGAATTTCCCTCCAGATGGTTTATGCCCCTGTATATAGTCTCTCAATAACGGGGATCAATATAATAAAACGAATTGAACTAATCAACTGGAGGTGTTCGGGAGGCAAGACCGAGGTCGGCAGCGTAACCGGACAGCAGACCGGCAAGCGCCCGCCGGCCGCGGAATATCCGGGAGCGGACTGTTCCAGGGCGGGTTTTCGTCAGAGCGGCGATTTCATCATATGAATAGCCCTCAACATCGCAGAGCAGAATAGCGGTTTGGCAATCCTGTGGTATCGATTTCAACGCTTCCATCACTTCATCCCCGAAGGCATTCGCGTGATCGTCACCCATGACTGTGCCGGCGTGTTCATCCTCATGCGGATCATGCCGGTCGTTTCTGTTGATCGAGTTGCCTTCAAATCTCTTCCGTCGTGTTGAGTTGATGAACGTGTTCTTGCAAATCTGAAACAACCATGCCCTTGCATTGGATCCATCGGAATAGGAGGAGACGTTCGAAAGGGCCTTGTACATCGTATCCTGGACCAAATCCTTCGTTGCATGCTGGTCTCTGCAGAGATAGCCGGCGAAGGCTTTGACCTCATTCATTCTTGGAAGCAACTCGTTTGCAAAAACCGATTGATCCACAGGAAGGTCTCCCCTTAAGTAACAGACAGTCCTTGCCGCAATCGGTATGCCACTGATAGGCGGGCTCAAAATTCATCTGAAAAGAGGAATTTGCCGGTGAACCCAACACCTGTTGTGTGGCATCAATGTCACACAATCACCCGAAGGGATGAGGAAGAGTATGGAGGGAAAACTACACCTTTGTTGTGAGCGGCGGGGTAACTCTACTCCCTGTACGAGGCGGGATCGATTCTTAGCTCAGCCATTTTTCGATAAACGGTCTTTCGATCAACTTCCATCAATCTGGCAATCTGGTTCACGTTCCCATGATGAATGCGGAGCATGAGCCTGATATACTTCTCCTCTGCGTCCTTCACAATTCCTGAAAGATAGTCACGGAACGGGGCCGGCGTCCCCGGCTCCGGGGGTTTCTCGTCCCTGGCGATTCTTACTTCCTGGTTTGTGGGCAGGTCGACCCTGGTAATTGTGTCGCCTGACGTCTTGATGATGGCCCGCTTGATAATATTCTGAAGCTCACGGATGTTCCCTGGCCAGGCGTATGTCATCATATCGTTGATTACGGAGGGCGCGAGCGTTTTTTGTTTTCCTCCACCAAGATCAAGATGCCGGCTCAGGAAGTAGTCAGCAAGCAGCGGAACATCCTCGATTCGCTCACGCAATGGGGGAAGGGTGATGGGAAAAACATTGAGGCGGTAATAGAGGTCCTCCCGAAAATCGTTCTCCCGCATCATCAACTCCAGGTTGCGGTTTGTTGCCGTTATCACTCTTGCATCGACAGTGATGTTCTCATTCCCGCCGAGGCGCGAGAACGATTTCTCCTGAAGTACGCGCAGGAGTTTTACCTGAACAGATGGTGGAATATCACCAATCTCATCCAGGAAGATGGTTCCCTTGTCCGCTTCCTCAAACTTTCCGATCCGTTGTTTCAAGGCACCGGTGAAGGAGCCCTTCTCATAGCCAAAGAGTTCACTCTCCAACAGATTCTCGGGGAGAGCCGAGCAGTTCACTGCAACAAACGGATGATCCTTCCGGGAGCTATTGAAGTGCAAAGCCCGGGCGACAAGTTCTTTGCCTGTCCCGCTTTCGCCGCGGAGGAGAATGGAAACATCAGTATCGGCGACCTGGCGGACCTGCTCCACGACTTCCTTCATCAGCTCGCTCCTGCTGATGATATGCCCGAAGCTGTACACTCCACGCAACTCTTCACGCAGATGAAGGATCTCGAGATCCTTGCGGCGTCCGGACAGCGCATGGTTGATCTTGATGACCAGTTCTTTATTGTTGCACGGTTTCGTGAGGTAGTCTACCGCACCGAGCTGCATTGCTTCCACGGCAGTCTGAATGGATCCAAAACCTGTGACCATGATGACAGGCATGTCGGGATGCCGACCCCGGACCTCTTTGAGGAATTCGATTCCACCAAGTTCCGACATCACGATATCGGAGAGAGCGAGATCGAACTCCCTTTCCTCGAGCAGGGCCAGTCCGGCAGCTCCGTTGACGGCGAGGGAGACGTCAAAGCCCTCATCGTTCAGCAACGTCTTCGTTGCGAACCTGAATGCCTTGTCATCGTCAACGACGAGGATTGATCCGGTGAGTTTCCGCTCCATAAGGGGCTTACCCTGTTGAATGGGCTTCAGAATTCCTGGCGATCGGGAGCTCAACAGTAAACGTGGTCCCCCTTCCAGGTTCGGACGAGGCGTGAATATCGCCCCCGTGTTGCTGAACGATGCCATAGCTCACAAAGAGACCGAGCCCTACGCCGCTCACTTCTTTCTTTGTTGTGAAGAAAGCATCAAAGATCTTTCCAAGATGGTCAGGGTTGATCCCGCATCCCGTGTCCGTCACCCTGACCGCAATGACATCACCCGTACGCCGGCAGCCCAGCGTAATACTGCCGGGAGGTGTTATGGAATCCGCGGCATTGATGATCAGG
>DAIPLH010000295.1:0-4347 GCA_036769325.1 Bacteroidota bacterium | reverse complement strand
CATCTCGCGTCGCAGTCCCTCAGCATTGAACATTCTCGTCGAGCGCAAAACCCGGCTTACGAAACTGTCAAAGGTGGCTCACCACACACCCCATGATACCCGCTGTGCCATCACGAGAGCCCTCTCCCGGCTTCCTGCTCATGCCCGTCGCTCAATCACATACGACAATGGACATGAAAACCTTCATCACCGCAAGGTGAATGCCGTACTGGGGACCGACTCTTACTTCTGCGAACCCTATCACAGCTGGGAAAAGGGAACAGTCGAAAACACCGTCGGACTCGTTCGTCGTGTCTTTCCAAAGAAGACCGACTTCGCTCGTATCAACATCAAAACTATCAAACGACTCGAACACAGGCTCAACAACCGTCCACGAAAATCACTATACTTCAAAACTCCTAGAGAAGCCTTCTCACAAAGTGTTGCACTTCACTCTTGAATGTAGCAATCACCATTGTCGATGGACAATCGAAGATCGACAATCCACAATTGAAAATCGGGTCATGCCCCGCGCGGTCAGTTGTTATGCGAAACCGAGATACTATCTGAATAGACAACAACCACCACCTCAATAGGGTTGGTACCGTTCCTTCCCGTTTCAATACCCACTCCGGTCAGAGCCACTGAGGTTGCCGATGGCGAAGAGAGGTAGAAGAAGCCGTACGCGTTGACCGGCCAGGACATGAGATGTGATATGGTCATGTTTGCAAATGAGCCGCCCGATCCTCCATCGGCGCTCGGTGTGTGGAAAGAAATCTGGGCGCGCGCCGCGATTTTTCTCAGGCAGTCTTCAAGCGCCTGTCTGCTTGCTTCTGCCGGGTCTTCGGCGAACAGACCTTGCGGCGCCACGAAAGACATAGCAATCGAAAGTGTGACCAAACCCGCAATCTTCACATAGCTCGTCATAGCTGAAGTAGACTGCAACCTGAGTGCCAATGAGGGAATTGGGCCCTCCATTCCAGCCACGGTTGTTGTGGTCGACCTTGGCGGTAAAAATGTAATCCGGCGGCAAGAAACACCCACATTTCACCTCCTAACCCGCCAGCATCCCTTCTCACAATGATGTTTTCGGTGGTACACGCTTTGTGAAATAGACTCCCCATGAAGCATTTCCTCTGGTTCACTCTATTGTTGATGGCTGTCCGATCGTCGGCGACTTCAGACACTATGGCCAATGATACTGTCTCCCTTGAATGGTCCCGGCAACTCGTTCCATTTGCTACCACCAGTCGGGATGTTGCAATGGATGCTGTAACCGACGCTGAGGGTAATCTTATCCTGATCTCGAAGAGCGAAGGGCAGGGCTCCGAGCTTGACTTCCTCACGACAAAGTTCCGGCCGAATGGAGATCTCGCCTGGACGGTCCGGTACGATGGACCTGCACGCGGTGTTGATATTCCCAACTCGGTCACGACCGATGACAATGGGAATGTCTATGTGACCGGAATGAGTATCGGTTCTGATTCATCTTTGTTTGATAATGCCACGATCAAGTACAATCCAGAGGGTGACCTGGATTGGGTAACGGTCTATGCGGGGCCTGGGACAGGAAACTCCAACGATTCCGGTTCGGATATTGCTGTTGATCAGAACGGAAACGTCTATGTTGCAGGGTTTCAAACAGTGGACGGACAGCGCGACTTTCTGACGCTCAAGTACAGTCCCGATGGAGCTCAACTCTGGGCGGCGACCTATGATGGACAGGTCGGTGGAACTGATGAAGCGACCACCCTCGTCGTGGACCATTCGGGGAATGTGTACGTCTCAGGAAAGAGCACGGGCGCACCCGCTCTGTCAGGACCCGTGAGTGAGTTCTATGATTATCTGACAATAAAGTATGATGAGACCGGGAATGAGGTCTGGGCGGAGCGTTACAATCTTAGCGACACACATTTTGCATCCCCCGCCAGGTCCGTGCTGTGCGATGACGGCGCGATTGTCATAACCGGCGAGGCATCTACACACTTCAGGAATTTGTGGGAGGATGAAGCGTATGACCATGATGTGGTGACTGTCAAGTATACTCCTGGCGGCTCATTGTTGTGGACTGCTCAGTTTGACAACAACCTGGACTACGCGAGGGGGTTGCAGGTTACTCCCTCGGGCGATGTGTATGTCTGTGCAGTGACGGGTCATCATTCACCATATTCATCGGCTGGTGATTCCCTGGTGATCATCAAGTACTCTTCCGATGGAGTTCCCCAATGGGTACGGTACGAGGACAGTCAGGCAAGCGACGTCGTCTTGACAGCGGGGCTCGAACTCGATCACGAAGGTAATGCGCTTGTTGTGAGCACTTATGGACACTTTGAGGGGGAGCCATCGTTTGAACGGTTCTTCGGCGAATCAGTGGCTACCATGAAGTATGACCCTTCGGGAGATCTCCAATGGGTGCAGTATTTTCCTATGGGCGGGGATTCTTCGTTATGTGCGCGGGCAATCTCGCTGTCAGAATCGGACGGAATCTATGTTGTTGGCGACCGGGGAACGGAATTCCAATCCGACCTGATGGTTCTGAAGTATTCTTCTTACAGTTCACGGGAATGGGTTGAAACGGAAAGCGGTAGTGGTTCATACACTGGATTTCTGGTTGATGCGGCATTTGATGGTGAAGGGAACACCTATGTTCTCGGACTGGGTGTTGTCTCCGATGATGACGCTGATGTTGTTACGACAAAGCTTAACTCATCCGGAGATTTCGAGTGGACATCGCGGTATGGAAGTCAGGAAGGATTCTACGATTTTCCAACTGATCTCGCAATTGACCAAGAAGGGAATTGCTATGTAATGAGCGTGACGGTCAGCAACCGGGAACAAGTCTATGCCGTGCTCATCAAGTACAGTTCTGCAGGAGAAGAGGAATGGGTGAGAACGCTCGGCGACGAACCGATTGGATCAATCGCAATTGACGAGACGGGAAATGTTTTTGTCGGAAACCATGGCATCACAAAATTTGAAGAGAGCGGATTTGAACAGTGGCACTTCCATGCGACCTTTGATGTTGTCTCGCTCGAACCGGGTATGGATGGGGGAGTATATGCGACGACAACTAATCAGGGGGATCAGGACTCACTGAGGCGGTTCGGCCCGCAGGGGGATATACAGTGGAGCAACTCATCGCCTGTCAATGATATAGCGATAGATGACTCCGGCTATGTGTACACCACGTGCTATTACTATCTCGGACTGACAACGAAATTCTCACCGGATGGAATGAAGATATGGTCGGTTCAAAAGGGCGGGCGCGAGATAATTCTCGGTCCGGGGTCCGCTCTGGTTGGAGGGGTGGAAACTTTGTCGCGAATATCGTTGGACGGTGGAGGAGGCCCGGGAGATTGGACCCAGTGGTTTCCAAGCCAAGGCTGGGACATGTTTGACATTGCGGTTGATGGGTCCGGGAACTCATATGCCAGCGGATGGTCCGTGGATTACGGAACCTCCGATTACGCTGACCTGCAAACCGTCAAATATAACAGTGACGGCAATAGGATGTGGCTGGTGAAGTATGAGGGTGATCCCGATGTCGGCAACAGGAAAGGACCAATGGGATTTGACCATCTCAATAACATTTTTGTTACAGGGGAAGAATGGAGCGACGACTATGGCAGCGTTCCAATTATTCTCAAGTACAGTCCGTATGGGGCCGTTTCTTCCACGGGGCAAGAAGATCTGGATACCCGGCAATTCGTGTTGCACCAAAACTATCCCAACCCCTTTAATCCCTCAACAACAATTGCCTTTGACCTTCCCCGCGAGGCAGATATCGAATTGAAGGTCTTCGATGTTATTGGTCGTGAGGTTGCCACCCTGGTCAAGACACGGATGAAGGCTGGAAAACATGAAGCGTTGTTCGATGGAAACTCGCTTTCCAGTGGTATCTACTTTTGTCGACTCGCTGCAGAGGGACATGTCATGACTCAGAAGCTGATGCTGCTCAAATGATGGGTTTGGTACCAGTGGCATAGATCTTAAGGGCCCATCCCTCCGCCTTCCACTATTCACACTCGTCGATTGTCAATCGACAATCGTGAATCGTTTGTTCCTCACCATCGATTTTTGTACCATTCTGTCGCCTTTCCAGTTCACCCCAAAGGAAATCTGAATGTCCGTCATTGGTATTCCAAAAGAAATTACTCCGGGCGAAACACGGGTGTCCATGACTCCGGCGCTGCTGAGCTCGCTGGTCAGGGACAAACACACTGTCCTGGTAGAAAAAGGGGCCGGCGAAGGTGCATCATTTTCGGATGAGGAATATCTCAAGGCAGGCGCTATCCTTTCCCCCGATGCAGCGGATCTATACTCGAAAGCGGAGATTGTCCTCAAAGTCCAACCTCCAAAGGAGAAGGT
>DAIPLH010000294.1:0-4359 GCA_036769325.1 Bacteroidota bacterium | reverse complement strand
CCTGCCGACACGCTGGTGACGTTTACCATGGTGCTGACGATCATGCTGTCGACCGACTGGCAACTCACGCTGCTTGCACTCGTGCCGCTTCCGTTCGTTTCATTTGCAGTCTACCGTCTTGGAAAGCTGATTCACAAGAAATTCCAGGAACGCCAGGAACAATACGCGCGCCTGACGACGCGGGCACAGGAGAATCTTTCGGGTATCCGCGTCGTGAAGGCCTATGTGCGCGAAGCATATGAGACCGGATTATTCAGTGACCTGAGTCAGGACTACCTGGTGAAGAACCTTGTTCTTGCCCGGGTCCAATCCATCATGTGGCCGGCAATGTTTCTGCTTGTTGGTTTCTCGATGGTCATCACGCTGTACTTTGGCGGGTTGCGGGTCATCTCCGGCGAGCTGACCGTCGGAACGCTGACGGCGTTCTTTGGATATCTTCTCATGCTCATCTGGCCTATGATTGCGTTCGGCTGGGTCATCAACATCCTGCAACAGGGAGCGGCTTCGATGGCGCGCCTCGCCCGGATCATCGATACCGTTCCCGAGATCAGGGATACAGAGATAACCGATCATTCCATTTCATCCCTGAGCGGAGAGATCGAGTTTCGCGGTGTTCAGTTCACGCACAAGAACACCGACAAGTCAGTGCTCTCCGACATCCAGCTCACAGTTCCAAAGGGGTCTACGCTGGCAGTGGTCGGGTATACAGGTTCGGGGAAAAGCACGTTCGTGAACCTCATCCTGAGGTTGTATGACGTCACAGGCGGGCAGTTGTTGATCGATGGGAAAGATGTCAGGACCATACCGCTTAGCGTTCTGCGGTCGCACATCGGTTATGTCCCGCAGGAGACATTCCTGTTCTCCGACACAATCAATGCGAACATCGGGTATGGGACCGACGATGGATCGGAAGAGAGTGTACTGGGTGCGGCGGAGGTATCACAGATCCTGAATGACGTGCAGGACTTTCCGAAACGGTTTGAAACCATGGTGGGCGAGAGAGGGATCACACTTTCAGGGGGACAAAAACAGCGGACCAGCATCGCCCGTGCCGTCATCCGGAAACCTGCCATCCTCATTCTTGATGACGCCCTGTCCTCGGTTGATACCTATACGGAGGAAGAAATACTGAAACGATTACGGGGAGTGATGAAGGAGCGGACGAGTATTATTATCAGCCACCGCATCTCAACCGTGAAGGAAGCCGACCAGATTGTGGTGCTGAATGAAGGACGAATCGTGGAGCGGGGATCACATCAGGAACTTGTGGAAGTGGGTGGAATCTATGCCGAGCTCTACAGGAAGCAACTCCTTGAAGAGGAACTCGAGCAGCTCTAATCTGAAATCCGTCCGTCCCCTTTGGGGACGAGACCTCGGCGCTACGCGCCGGGTAATCCGTAATCTGTAATCTGACGTGCTATGACCCAGGACGACGAAATACTTGGCAAGGCATACGACGCCCGCCTCATGCAGCGGCTTCTGATCCATCTGAAGCCGTACCGCTGGCATGTCGCGCTGGGCGTTGTCCTGAGTATCCTTGTGTCGGCGATGGAGGCCCTCCGTCCGTTCTTCACAAAAATCGCTGTTGACGAAGACATTGCAAACAGCGATCCGGAAGGCTTGCTGAACACAACCCTGTTGTTTCTGGGACTGATGCTGGTCCGCGGTGTGATCCAGTATCTCAATACCTATCTCACACAGTGGATCGGACAGCAGACGATCTTTGATTTGCGCATGGAGGTCTTTCGTCATCTCCAGCGACTTGGCATTCGATTCTATGACCGGAATCCGATCGGACGGCTCATCACACGGGTGACAAACGACATCGAAGTCCTGAACGAGATGTTCTCCTCCGGTATCGTGATGGTCTTCAGTGACGTGTTCACCATCATCGGCATTCTCTATTTCATGTTTACCATGAACTGGGAACTCGGCCTGATTTCGATGAGCGTCCTCCCGTTTCTGTTCTACGGGACGTTCCTGTTTCGCAAGAAGGCGCGGGAAGCCTACAGGGAAGTCCGTCTTCAGATCGCGCGGATCAATACGTTCATGCAGGAACACATCACGGGAATGACGATTGATCAGGTGTTCGGCCGCGAGGAGAAGTCGTTCCAGAAATTTGAAGCAGTCAACGCGGCCCATCGCGAAGCCAACATCAAATCGATCTTCTACTATGCATTGTTCTACCCCGGCGTTGATTTGATCGGTGCCGTGGCTGTCGGCCTGATCATCTGGTACGCCGGTGTGGACGCGCTGGGAGGCGGGATCACGATCGGCACGGTGATGGCCTTTCTTCAATTTAATGAAATGTTCTGGCGCCCGATCAGGGATCTTTCGGAAAAATACAACATCATGCAGACGGCAATGGCTTCTTCCGAGAGGGTGTTCAAGCTTCTTGACGATCAGACTTTTGTGAACGATCCTGAAGCACCCGTTTCGCTTTCAGAGGGAAAAGGGGAGATCGAGTTCCGTAATGTCTGGTTTGCCTATTCAGTGGGAAAGACCGACGAAGAAACTGAATGGGTACTGAAGAACGTTTCCTTCCGGATCAATGCGGGGGAGACCGCCGCGTTTGTGGGACATACAGGGGCTGGAAAGACCACCATCATCAGTCTGCTGGCGAGATTCTATGAAATCCAGAAGGGTGAAATCCTCGTCGATGGAATCGACATCCGTACGGTGCGGCAGCATGACCTGCGGAAGCTGATTGCGGTTGTCCTTCAGGATGTCTTCCTGTTCTCCGGGGATATCAAATCAAATATCGGTCTTGGCGACGAAGGCATTTCCGGGGATCGCATCAAGGCTGCGGCCAGGGTAGTCGGGGCTCACAGGTTCATCGAGCAGCTTCAGGGTGCGTATGACGCCGAAGTAAAGGAACGCGGTGCAACGCTCTCAGTTGGACAAAAGCAACTGATCTCCTTTGCGCGGGCGCTTGCCTATCATCCGAAGATTCTTGTTCTGGATGAAGCAACCTCAAGCGTGGATACTGAGACGGAAATCCTCATTCAGGAAGCGATCAGGAAACTCCTGCACGGGCGGACATCCATCGTCATTGCACACCGGCTGTCGACCATTCAGAATGCAGACAGGATCATCGTCATGCACAAGGGTGAGGTCAGAGAAACCGGAACACATCAGCAGCTGCTTGCACTCGGAGGAATTTACTCGAGGTTGTATCAGCTCCAGTACAAAGACCAGGAGATAAAGCAGGTCGTTTGAGGGAAGGATTGTCGGGAAGGGAGGAATTGACCGGTGGAGGGAGAGCACATATTGGTACTCAGGAAGGGATAAGCAATGGACTATCCAAGCACCGCTGCAGCAAAGAAATTCATGACGCTGGAGCGCCACATCATCGAAGGGGAGCGTTTGCATCCCGGCGCGACAGGGGAGTTCTCAGCCCTGCTGCACGGCCTGTCACTGGCGGTGAAGCTTGTCTGGCGCGAGGTGAGCAAGGCTGGACTCGTGAATGTTCTTGGGAGCACAACACGGGTCAATGTCACCGGCGATGTGGTGAAGAAACTGGATGAGTTTGCCGACGAAACAATCTACAAGGCGATGGACCACGTCGGGCACCTCTGTGTGATGGCTTCTGAGGAGAACGAAGATCTGCTTCACATCCCTGAACAGTATGAGGCTGGGAAGTATGTTCTGCTGTATGATCCCCTTGATGGGTCGAGCAACATCGATGCGAACATCACCGTCGGATCCATCTTCTCGATTTTCCGTCGTGTCACTGAATCAGGGAATGGGACGATCAAGGATGTTCTGCAATCCGGAGTGCAGCAAATCGGCGCAGGGTATGTGCTGTACAGCTCGAGCATGATGTTTGTGTATTCGACCGGCGCCGGAGTGCATGGTTTCACGCTTGACCCCACCGTTGGAGAGTTCCTGTTGTCCCATGAGAATATCCGTATCCCGCGGAAAGGATCAATTTACAGCGTCAACGAAGGGAATTTCAACCGATGGGATCCGGGAATGAAGAAGTACATCAACTACCTGAAAGAGCAGGATACCGGGAGCGGGCGTCCGTATTCTTCGCGCTATATCGGATCGCTCGTGGGTGATTTTCACCGGACGTTGATGTATGGAGGGATCTATTGCTATCCGGGGGACACGAAGAACCCGGAAGGGAAACTCCGGCTCATGTACGAAAACAATCCGCTTGCATTCATCGCAGAAGCGGCCGGTGGGGCGGCGTCAGACGGTAAGAGGAGGATTCTGGAGATTCAGCCGGATGCACTTCACCAGCGTAGCCCGTTGTTTATCGGGAGCCAGGATGATGTGAACACCGCCCTGGAATTTCTGTCGGGGAAGAGATAGAATTGATGGTATTCGCGTTCATTCGCGGTTCAACCAGGA
>DAIPLH010000293.1:0-4367 GCA_036769325.1 Bacteroidota bacterium | reverse complement strand
GAGGTGTCTGAGTCCTGCGAAAAAAAGCGTATGAGGGATGAGAACTGAAATCACCGCAAGCACGAAGAGCCCTGTCCATAGCTCTGTCGACAGATTGCTTGCTGCGACAGCCCATGGAGGGTTGAGTATCAACCAGAACAGTGATGCAAAGAGGAACGCGAAGAAGGTGGTTGTCCAGAGGCTATACCTGGTCAGGAGGTGACGCGTGTAGATATTCAGAAACGCGAATGTCAGCATTGAACCGCACGCGCTGAGAAGACCAATCGGGGTAATCCTGATGACCGACGGGTTGTAGGCGCCGACTGCAAGGAAGCACCCGAACAACGAGAGGAGCGCCGCCACAATCTTCCCCCCTCCGAAGGTTTCTGTTCTTGTCAATGCCGCGTACGCCATGACTGCGAGAGGCGCGGTATATTGAATGAGAATGGCGGTTGCAACCGTGCTCTCTTTGATGGCAAAGTAGTACGTGAAATTGGCGCCGGCAACCCCGACAATTCCCGCAAGTGCAAATTGCCAGAGATCGCGCACCTTGACGCGGAGGACTTCAGGCTTGAAGAACAGAAAAAAGGCAAGCAGGAGAAGACAGGAAAACGTGACGCGACATTGGACAATCAGCAGCGTGTCGATGTCCCGGTTCAGCAGAAGTTTCGCTGCAGTAGCGGAGATTCCCCAGAGCGTGGCGGCGCCCATGATCAGGACATAGCCCCTCAGTTCGCTCATCAGCTTCCGGGCGCTGCTTCCCGGGAACCCCCCTCTTCCGCCTTCCGACGGTAGTGCTCACTCTGCTCATGATCGCCCGTGTAGGCATACAGATTGGAAAGGCGTTTGTACAACGGGACCGGATTCTTAACGTGGGCAAGCCCATTGGTCACAAATTCGATCAACGCGGTAACCGGGGGGATATTCAGATCAAGATCATAGCAATCGCAGGCGTCGAGGTACGGTTCGGGATTCCGGGGACTTGAGCCCGCGGCCTTCTTGTAATAATGAAGGGCTAACTCGTAGTTGTCCTGTGTAGAGCTTGTCACCTCAAACACACTGGCAAGCCAGATGTACACATCGTACGCCATGTCCGGAAATTCGCCGGCCAGCTTCTCCCCGAAAAGTCGGATCTCATCGGTGGTAAGGGCATGATTCCAAAAGAGAAGGCGGTAATGGTCCAGGTCCCGAAGCTTGCGGGCAAGAGCTGACTGGAATGCATCGAAGATTTCATTGAAATCAGTGGACCGGGAAAAGCAAAGCCGTATTTCATCGAGGGTGTAGGATCGCATTTCTTCATTCACCTGGAGGGCGTCCCTGCCGCGACTCCGTACCGGGGCTTGCAGGGTTGGCAGAAAGTCTTTGGTATCCGGCGGTAACACTGGACGGTCTCTCGAGGCAGGGCGCACGCTGGGGTCCGTCCCACAGACTGAAATTGTAAACCCAATGGCGAACTTAACAAACCCAGCGTTGAAAAGCAACCGAGAATTGAGGTAGGGACTTCCCCCATGTATCCCGTCATTTGTAATTTGAACCGCCTCCGACCCTTTGGGCCGGAGCAGGCATGACGCCAAGAACGCCCCCGAAGGGGTCCTTCGGACAAGAGTCTTGTTAAAATGGGCATGAACAATAAGTCACTACGGGATCGTCGACCCTCCCTTTTAAAGAGAGGCCTGCCCGCCCTCACAAGTCAGGTGGGGGAAAATCGTTACCCTGGATAAGTGTCTAAGACTCGACGAGTCGCAGACTTGTAAGAGGTGAGTTCGGGGACTCAAGGCGTGTTGCTTCACCCCCTTGCCGAAATCATTCAATTGGGCTATATTTTCAGAACGACAAGAGCCTTCCCTTTATTCATTCATTGCCCCCGGAGGACCCGATGAAATTCCCTATAGTGCTGTTTCATGCCCTGCTCCTGCTGGTCGTTCATTCTGCCTCCTCACAGAGGGCGCAGCTTGTCCCGTCCGGATCGGAGGGAAGCGCCCGGTCGGCCGAAGCGCCCCGGATTGTCATTTTGGGTGTTGACAGGGATATGAATACCCGGGTTGGCCCTCCCCCCACCCACCAGCATCTCAACCCCACAGCAACAATTGACGTAACGTACATCGGATTCTCAGGACCCGCACAGACGGCATTTCAATACGCGGTTGATATCTGGGAATCGCTGATCACATCGTCGGAAACCATCAAAGTGACAGCACGTTGGACACCGCTAGGCACAGGTGTACTCGGATCGGCCAGTGCGGCGAGCGTGTGGCGGGACTTTGGCGGCGGCATTGTTCCGGGAACGTGGTATCCCCAGGCACTTGCAGAGGCCCTGATCAGCGGAGCGTTGAACCATCCCGACAGCTCCGATATCAACGCCAATTTCAACAGCACATTTCCGAACTGGTACTTCGGGACCGATGGGAACACTCCGACGGGTCAATACGATTTTGTGACCGTGGTTCTCCATGAGCTCGGCCATGGTCTCGGTTTCTTCGGCTCTATGTCGGTCACAAGCGGAACAGGGAGCTGGGGAGCAGGGTCGGGATTCCCATTTATTTATGACCGCTTCGCAGAGAATGGCTCGAACCAGCAACTGATCAACACGAGTATTTTCCCCAACCCGTCAGTGGCACTTGGAACTCAGCTCACAAGCAATAACATCTTTTTCGACGGCACGAACGCAACACCTGCTAATGGAGGGACTCCTCCAAAACTGTATTGCCCGGCAAGCTGGACCACCGGTTCAAGTTTTTCGCATCTCGACGAAACCGCGTACCCGGCCGGCAACCCGCATTCTCTCATGACACCGATGGTAGGAACTGCCGAGGCAATCCACTCGCCAGGAACGGTCTCACTTGCAATGTTTGAAGATTGGGGATGGTCGACCAGCCCGCCTCCACCGTCGAACATCAAATGGGAAGAGATTTTTGCCAGCCCCACGATTCCTCCGGGATGGAGGGTTGTCGACAACGATGGAAGTGGTGACTTTCTCTCCTATACCTCCGCATTGATCTCAGAGGGGGACACTCTCAATCCTCAGGCAGGAATCCGTTTCTGGTGGAGTAGCTTCAACAATGCCAATGGAGCCCTCATTGACGAGTGGTTGATCGGCCCGCGAGTCGCTGATATTGAGGATGGAGACAGTTTGTTTTTTTGGGCAGGAGCAATTGACGCAGGATTTGATGACTCGTTGAGGGTCTTTATTTCAACGACCGACAGTTCTCTTGGTGGATTTACGAATCAAATTGGATATTTCAAAGTTGATGGGCCTTTCACCACATGGCACCAATACGGTTTTGATATTTCCCAATTTGCGGGTGATGATATTTTTGTGGCTGTCAACTACTACATCGTTGACGGAGGCCCATTGGGAACGCATTCCGACAATGTCTGGATCGACCACTTCCTCATCACCACGGACGCTGCAACCTCGGTTGAGGATGGCATCCCAGAGGTGCCTCAGGCATTCCAGCTCAGACAGAACTACCCCAACCCGTTCAATCCGACAACCCAAGTTGAGTATGAGCTTCCGATCGCGGCCAGAGTTAAGATCGATGTTCTGAATACGCTGGGACAGCAGGTTCGTGTCCTTGACGAGGGAGAACGAAGTCCCGGTGTTCATCGCGTAGCATTCGATGCCACGGGTCTCGCAGGGGGCGTGTATTTCTACAGGTTGACGACCGATGGATTTGTGCAAACTCGGAAGATGCTTCTCCTGCGATAACAGACACTGAGTATCAGGTTCACTGAAAGAAACAAAGGCAAAATGAAGGGAGGAGGAAACACCATGTACGTCCGCCGCCAGGGATTTCTCGCTGCAAGTGTTCTCTTGTTCCATGGGGTTCTCACGGCTCAGTCAGGATGGTATCCACTTACGTCCGGGACCACAACCGATCTGAACTCCGTGTATTTTACAGGAGTCGACAGCGGCTATGCTGTTGGAAGAGAGGGACTATTGATTCGAACGTTTGATGCGGGCCTTACGTGGGCAACTGCTCCGACAGGCGTAACGGTGGATCTGAATGACCTCTATTTCTTCACACAGGACACCGGCATCGTCGTTGGAGACAACGGCACGATCATCCGGTCCACCGATGCCGGACAGACCTGGACACCGGTTGCCAGCGGGGTAAGCGACAATCTCTACACCGTGTCTTTTGAGTGCGACCACCCGAACGGCGTTGCCGGAGGAAGCTCACAAACGATCATCCGGTCGGGCGATCGCGGACGGTCCTGGACAATCGTGCAGAAAGGCTTCTTCGGAGGAGAGTTCAACGGGAGCCACATGGCCAGCAATAACATCGGGATGATCGGTGGGGAGAACACCATCTTCCAGCCGCTTATGGCCGTGACGGAGGATGGAGCATCGACCTGGGATTTCCATTCCTTCTACCTGAATTCCA
>DAIPLH010000020.1:10595-16083 GCA_036769325.1 Bacteroidota bacterium | reverse complement strand
CGGCCTCCGATGGAATTTCACCGCCTGCAGCCAGGGTCGCTCCCTGCTGCGTGCCGACTTCAACGTAGCTCATCACTGTCTGTCGCTGACCTTCATTGACGCACGGTCCAATCTCTACCCCTTCCTTGAGTCCATCCCCAAGCCTCAGGAGCGAGACTCTGTTGACAAGCATTTCGACAAAATGGTCGTGGATTTTTTCATGCAGGAGGAGTCTGCTCGTCGCGGTACATCTCTGCCCTGTAGTCCCGAAGGCACCCCAGAGAACACCGTCCAGCGCGAGGTCAAGCGCTGCGTCGTCCATGACAAGCTGGGCGTTCTTTCCCCCAAGCTCCAGGGAAACTCGCTTCAGTGTTGCGGAGGCGACCTCCGATATCCTCTTGCCGACTCCGGTCGAACCTGTGAAACTGATCAGATCCACATCAGGATGCGAGACGATGCTCATTCCAACATCCCCGCCGCCACCGTGAACAAGATTCACGACTCCTTCCGGAACCCCGGCATCGGTGAGAATTTCCACGAGTGCCGTTGCCGTGGCCGGTGTGTCGGACGCAGGCTTGAAAACCACGGTGTTCCCTGACAGGAGCGCTGGGAAAATCTTCCAGGTAGGGATCGCCATGGGAAAATTCCATGGTGTAACAATGCCTGCAACGCCGATCGGAATCCGTATGGCCATGGCGAACTTGTTTTCAAGCTCCGACGGAACCGTATGGCCAAACAATCGCCGCCCCTCGGTGGCTGCATAGTAGGCAGTGTCAATTCCCTCCTGCACATCGCCTCTGGTTTCTGCAAGCACCTTCCCCATCTCACGCGTCATGAGCCGGGAGAGCTCCTCTTTTCTGCTCACCATCAGGTCCCCGACTTTCCGCATGATGTCACCCCTTCTCGGCGCCGGCACAAGCCTCCACTTCTCAAAAGCCACCCTTGCGGCCCGTACGGCAACTTCGACATCCTCTTTCCCCGATTTCGGGAAAGTACCGATGAGTTCACTCCAATTCGCCGGATTGCGGTTCTCAAACGTCTGTCCGGATTTTGCATCAACCCAGTGACCGCCGATGAAATTCTGATAGCGTTTACTCACAGCTGTTCCTTTCCCTCTCAATCAGTCAGTCTGGCTCAAGACAGGCCAACCCGCCGAAAAATGTAATCTACATTTTTGAGACTCTTCTTGACATCAAACATTTCATTCAATGCATCCTCACTGATCCTCTCCCTGATCTCCCTGTTCCTGCTGAGCACATCGCGGAAGTCGCTCTCCGATTGCCACACATCCATTGCACTCGCCTGAACAATTCTGTATGCATCTTCTCTCTGGAACCCGCTCTTCGTGAGGGCAAGAAGCACGGATTGCGAGAAAATCAGTCCCTTTGTTCGCTCCAGGTTCCGTGTCATCATGACAGGATACACGAGCAACTTGTCCATGACATCGGAGAACAACGAGATCATGTAGTCGAGCAGGATACAGCTGTCGGGTACGATCACGCGCTCGACCGATGAGTGGGTAATATCGCGTTCGTGCCACAACGCAACATTTTCCATTGCGGCCAGGGCATTCCCGCGCAGGACGCGGGAGAGCCCGGCAATGCGCTCGCAGGTAATTGGGTTCCGCTTGTGCGGCATCGCCGAGGATCCTTTTTGCCCCTTCGAAAAGAACTCTTCTGCCTCCAACACCTCGGTTTTCTGAAGATGCCTGATCTCTGTTGCAAATTTTTCCAGCGAGCTTCCGATCACGGCAAGCACCGACATGAACTCCGCATGACGATCCCGCTGGAGGATCTGCGTTGAAACCGGGGCTGGTTTCAAACCAAGCTTCCTGCAGACGTGTTCCTCCACTGCGGGGCTAAGGTGCTCGAAGGTGCCGACGGCCCCTGAAATCTGCCCAACCGCAATCCTTTCAATCGCACCATTCAGACGATCGATGTTCCTTCTCGTCTCATCATACCAGAGGGCAAGCTTCAGGCCGAACGTCGTCGGTTCGGCATGGATCCCGTGAGTCCTCCCCACCATTACCGTCATCTTGAATTCTTTGGCCCGCCGTCCCAGAATCTCGCTAAGGCCCTGCAACCCTTTAAGGATCAGTTCGGCCGATTGCTTCATCTGGACCGCAAGACACGTGTCAAGAACATCCGAAGATGTCATCCCAAGGTGAATATACCGCGATTCGGGACCCACATATTCACCCACATTCGTAAGGAAAGCGATGACATCGTGCTTTACTTCCCGTTCAATCTCATCGATCCGGGCAACATCGAACCGGGCCTTTTCCCTTATAGTCCGGACCGCCTCCGCGGGGATCACCCCAAGGTCCGCCTGGGCCTCGCAGGCCAGGATTTCGATCTCCAGCCAGATGCGAAATTTGTTCTCATCTTCCCATATCTTGCCCATTTCGGGCCGCGTATAGCGGTGAATCACTGGAGGAACTCCTTTGGATTGGCGGACTTGAGAGACTGAAGTTACGAAAAATGGGGACGAAAGAAAAGCAGGCAAGGGGAAGGGATTCAGCAGAAAATCAGGTGGATTTCCTTTCAAGTTTCAGGTTGAGTCTGACAACCTCTCTGTTTCGCCACACTTTGATGCTGAGGGACTCGCCGGATTTCGCAAGATCCATGATGGAGATCAGTGTGGCTTCACTGTCGATCCTCTCCCCTTTCACCTCGAGGATGATATCCCCTGGCTTGAACCCTCCCTTCTCTCCGGCTGATCCGGCTCTCACATCGCTGACAATGACTCCCTCAATCCGCTCAAGCCCAAAGTACCGCGCAACCCGGGCATCCACAGCCTGGACTTCGAGGCCGGTATTAAAATTGCGATCCACCTTCCCGTTTCGTTTCAACTCTTCCATAATCGTTTTGACACGATTGATGGGAATCGAAAAACCCACACCAACACTCCCCTCGTTGGGTGTGTAGATTACTGAATTCAACCCGATCACTTCTCCAACACTATTAACAAGCGGGCCGCCACTGTTCCCTGAATTAATCGACGCGTCCGTTTGAATCATCATGCGGTAGGCGTGGCCATCATTTGTCCGGAGGTTCATGTTTGTGGCGCTGACAACCCCGACAGTGACCGTCGGTTTATCACTGATATCAAACAAACCGAACGGATTTCCGAATGCGATCGCCCATTCACCGATAATCACATCGTCGGAGTCACCCAGGCGAAGGTGCGGAAGGTTCTTTCCATCAATCTTCAGGAGCGCAACATCAGAAAGAGCGTCACTTCCCACCAGGCGCGCTTCGTATTTCTCCCCGCTCGTCATCGTCACCGTGATCTCGTTGGCATTTCCCGCAACGTGATCGTTCGTCAGGATGTACCCGTCGGAAGAAATGATGAAACCCGATCCAAGCGACTGAATGGGTTGTGAATAGATTTGATCGCCGAAGAACTGTCGAAAGAAGGGATCATCACCCCACGGAGACCACCTGCGGACTTGACGGGTGGAGATGACGTTGATGCCAACCACTGCGGGGCTCACCGCAGCAACAGCCTTGGTAATCGCATTCTCGCGCGAAGCGGTGATCTCATCCTCTGGAGAACCCTGGCCTGCTACAGTCTGGATTGCCCCACCTAGCGGTGTAGATTCATGGATCGGGTTATTCGAAACGGTCGGTGGAGGTTCGGAGGGACCGGCGAGCATGTACCCAATAATGCTGCCCACCAGAAAGGATAAGACGATGAGCCAGAAGCTACTCCGGATCATTGCAACCTCACTACTTCTTGCGCTTGATTACTTTTTTTACCGCTTTCACGATGTCATCCCGGGAGATTCCATACTTCCTCATCAATTCCTCCCCTTTGCCGGATTCACCGAAGGTGTCCCGTACTGCGACGAACTCCTGGTGGACCGGATGGACCTGGGCAAGACATTCGGCAACCGCACTGCCAAGACCACAATGAATCTGATGATCTTCGGCGGTTACAATTGCCCCGGTTTCACGGGCAGCAGCAATGATCTTCTCTGTATCGAGCGGCTTGATGGTGTGCATGTTGATCACACGAACCGAAATCCCGTCTTTCTGGAGTGTCTCTGCGGCCTCCAACGACTCCCACACCTGTAACCCGCATGCAATCACGGTCACGTCACTCCCATCCAGAAGAATGTTCGCCTTGCCGATCTGAAACGGAAAATCCTCACCGGTAAACATCGGGGTGTTGTCACGGAAGAAGCGAATGTAGATAGGCCCTTTCGTGACACCAAGAGATGCCTTGACTGCCTTCTTCGTTTCATGATAGTCACACGGTGAACCGACCGTCATGTGCGGGGGCGCCCTCATCAAGGCGATATGCTCAAGCGACTGGTGCGTGGCTCCGTCCGGCCCCACGGTGATTCCGCAATGAGAGGCGCAGATTTTTACCGCCATCTGACTGTATGCGAGGGATTGCCTTATCTGGTCGAATGGGCGACCGGCAGCAAATTCTCCGTAGGCAGATGCAAAGGGGATCTTGCCCACGAGGGCAAGCCCTGCGGCAACCCCCATCATGTCTGCTTCAGCGACCCCAACAGAAAAGAATCGGTCAGGAAATGTCTTCGCGAATGCATCGACTTTGACCGACCCGCTCACATCGCCGCCAAGAACAACCACGTTCGGGTTCTCGTGGCCAAGTTCAATCAGAGCATCCGAGAATCCCTGACGGGTAGCCTTTTCGCCCTTGCTTTCGTAGCGCTTCATCAATTCCTCACCGGTTCCGGGACCTGGTTCTCCCATTCAAAAGTAATAAAATCACCAAATCTGGTCGGTGCAATTTCGCTCAGAGCCTGTTTGGCCTGTTCCAGGTTCGGAGGGATGCCATGCCATCTGTAGTTGTCCTCCATGAAAGAGACTCCCCTTCCCATGAAGGTCTTTGCAATGACAACACTTGGCTTGTCCGTCACTGTGCGCGCTTCGTTCATGGCTCCGATAAACTCTTCAACATTGTGACCATCGCATTCAATGACATTCCACCTGAACGCCCTCCACTTGTCGGCGACGGGCTCAATCTCCATAACCTTGTCTGTTCGTTCATCAATTTGACAGAAGTTTCGATCGACAATCGCTGTAAGATTTCCAAGTTTGTAATGACCGGCGGTCATCATTGCTTCCCATATCTGTCCTTCATCCAACTCACCATCACCGTGGAGCACAACAACCCTGTTCGGCTTCTTGTCGAGCCGGAGGCCAATAGCGGTTCCGACAGCAATAGACAGTCCCTGGCCGAGGGATCCTGACGCAATTTCGACCCCCGGAGCACCATGGGTATATGGCGGGGCTGGATGGCCCTGAAGTCTTGTGTTCAGGGCCCTCAGTGTCGACAGCTCGGAAACGGGATAGAACCCAGCCCGGGCCAGTGTGGCATACCATACGGGGGCAAGATGACCGGCAGAAAGAAAGAAGTAGTCACGCTCCGGTAAGGTTGGGTTTGAGGAATCCAGACGGAGAATTCTGAAATAGAGGGAAGCAAAAATATCCGCAAGGCCGAGCGGTCCTCCTGAATGACCGGATTGCGAGAT
>DAIPLH010000020.1:1619-10585 GCA_036769325.1 Bacteroidota bacterium | reverse complement strand
GCGCCGAATCTGTCTGGCCATTTCTTCGATATCAGCAAATGACTTGACTGTCGTGTGGTTTGACCCCATAACGGAACCTTACTCTTAGTGTGATTTCGAATTTCGGCGTTCTGCAAATGCAATGATTGGACGGACGTGTCCGATCAGCACGACGGCAAGGATACACGATCCGAACAGCCTGAATCCTGCGGCTAAACCTGGTACGAGGGTCATCCCAGCGATGATTGCATCCGGAAGGACCCACAGAAGAACAAGCAGCGCAAGAGTTGCTATTGCATTTGCTATGTTGACCTCGCGCAGGGGAAGGAATCCGGTGAACCAGAAAACTCCCCAGGCGGCGACGACAGCGGGTGAGAAGAACATGAAAACACCTGCGGCGGTGGCCAACCCCCTTCCCCCTTTAAAACGGAGCCAAACGGGGAAGTTGTGCCCGAGGACCGCACCAACCCCTGCACCAGCTATGACCTCGTACACCCCCCCGGACAACAGTGACGCTCCCCAGACAGCTATGAACCCCTTCAAGATATCCGCAACCAATACGACCAGGCCAATGATTCTTGAACCCGTGACCTGGTAACTGTTCAATGTGCCGACGTTCCCGCTTCCGGAATTTCGAATATCAGCTTTTGTCCTCCACCGAACCAGAAGGAAAGCTGTGGGAATGGAACCGAGAAGGTATCCTGGGAGACCTCCAGACAACAGGAGGAACACGTCCTGCGTAGTCAACTCATCGATACTCTGATCAACATCAGGAGAAAACATAACAAAAAGCCTCAGGATAATCAAGGTAACTTCCAGTGCAACAGCGGGAAGCAATGGAGCAAATCGTTCCTTGCTTCTCCCTGTCAAAACCGGTATATTTTTGGCGATCAAAACCACCGGCAGACTAAATGCTGGTGAGAGAGACCAACACAACCCACTCCCCTCGTGCCGAACTACCCCTCTTGATGAACCATAAGTCTTTGTCCGATCTCCTGAAGAGGTTTAAGGGAGGAAAGATCTCCCTTGAGAAGGTAATTGATGGATTTGCTGCGGGGGCTCAGGAATCACTGGGGTTTGCCACGGTTGATCACCACAGAGAACTTCGACTTGGATTCCCTGAAGTAATTCTGGCCGAGGGAAAAACCCCCTCTCAGGTAGCCGGGATCGCCAGGAGCATCGTGAACCGGGGAAGTATTCTCCTCGCAACACGCGCATCTCTGCTGCATTTCAAAGCTGTCCGTCGGATAATCAGGAAAGCCCGGTACAATCCGGTTGCGCGGACAATTACCGCAAACGAGCACCTTGTGCGTAAAGCGGAATCCGGAACGGTCTGCATCATCACAGCCGGAACGTCCGACCTTCCGGTGGCCGAGGAGGCAGTCGAGACCGCAAGACTGATGGGAAACAAGGTCGATCTGATCGCCGATGTTGGCGTTGCAGGGATTCATCGACTCCTTGCAAAAGCAGAGCAAATTCAGGACGCCACAGTAATCATTGTTGTTGCAGGAATGGAAGGGGCTCTCCCCAGTGTAGTTGGAGGACTCGTCAAAGTTCCTGTCATTGCAGTACCAACGTCGACCGGTTACGGGGTGAGTCTGGCCGGAATTTCTGCTTTGTTGGGAATGCTGAATTCCTGCGCATCGGGGGTTACCGTCGTAAACATCGACAATGGGTTCGGGGCCGCTTTTGCAGCAACACGTATCAATCGCCTGAGGAGCTTCAAGAAAGAATGAAGAAGGACCACGCGAGCATTACGTATTTTGAGAATATCCTTGACACCATCGGTAAGACGCCCCTCGTCAGGCTCCGTCATGTCACCGATGACGCCAGGGGGTTGATCCTTGCCAAGGTGGAGCAATTTAATCCGGGCGGGTCGGTCAAGGACAGGATTGGTTTCAACATCATTGACGAAGCCGAGCGCGAAGGGAGGCTGAAACCCGGTGGAACGATTGTCGAATCCACATCGGGAAACACGGGACTTGGCCTTGCGTTGGTGGCTGTGGTCAAAGGCTATAAGAGTGTGTTCACCCTGCCCGACAAGATGAGTATAGAAAAAATCAGACTCCTCAGGGCCTTCGGAGCAGAGGTCATCATCACTCCGACGGCCGTTCCCCATGAATCTCCGGAAAGCTATACTGAAGTAGCAAAGCGCATTGTGCGGGAGACGCCAAACGCAATCCTTGCAAACCAGTACTATAACCCGCGCAATCCTGAGTCCCATTACAACTCGACAGGTCCGGAAATCTGGGAACAAACAGCAGGTCAGATCACGCACTTTGTGTGTGGTATTGGAACCGGGGGAACCATCAGCGGTACCGGCAAATTCCTCAAAGAGAAGAATCGGAATATCAAGATTATCGGAGTTGATCCAAAAGGCTCCACGTTGCGTGAGTATTTTTACACACGAAAGGTCACACCGGTTCTAAAGACCTATAAGGTTGAGGGAATCGGACAGGACTATATTCCAGGCACCCTGCACTTTGAATATGTTGACGAGGTTGTCGAAGCAAACGACAAGGAATCGTTCCTGATGGCGCGCAGACTCACCCGGGAAGAGGGAATTCTGTCAGGAGGATCTGCGGGAACCGCCGTTGCCGGATTGATGAAAGTTGCCGGCAGGTTTACAGACGATGACGTGGTCGTCGTTCTCCTTCCTGACTCGGGAGAACGGTACCTGAGCAAGATCTACAATGATGATTGGATGCGGGAGAACGGATTCCTGATACCGGAACGGATCAGTGCCCGCTACGTCGTTGAGGCAAAGGGCAAAAAGCCCGTATCCATGATTGCGATCGATCCCGGCGCCACCGTCAGAAAGGCTCTTGAGCTGATGCGTGAGCATGACATCTCCCAGCTTCTGATCATAGAGAATGGGCTCTCAGTCGGCTCGGCAAACGATCACGAATTGATGACACGCGTGATGGAAAATGCGTCTCTCGTCGACGCTCCGATCCGTGACGTCATGTCCCCGGGGTTCCCGCGGGTCGACATCGATTCGCCTCTTGACGAGATTATCAAACTGATGACCGTGAAAAAGAATGCCGCTGTTCTCCTCGAAAAGGATGCACTGATCAGTGGAATTCTGACACGGTACGATGTCATCGAATTCATGGGCAAATGAAACCACACGGCTTCTCGACAAAAGCGATCCATGCAGGGCAGGAACCTGAGCCTTCCACAGGCGCCATCATGCCCCCTGTTTTCCTCACCTCGACCTACGTTCAACAGGAACTCGGGGTCCACAAGGGCTACGTCTATTCACGCGTCGCCAACCCGACGAGGACTGCCCTCGAGATCAACGTTGCCGCCCTCGAAGGCGGTTCCGAAGGAATGGCTTTTGGGTCCGGTACTGCCGCGATTGATGCAATCCTCCATCTCCTGAAACAGGGAGATCATGTGATCATGTCCCGCAATGTGTACGGCGGAACATACAGGATCGCGAAACAGATTTGGGAAGATTTTGGACTGCAGTTCGATTTTGTGGACACGACTGATCTCCAACAGATCGAGCGCGTTCTCAGGCCAAATACCCGGATGCTCTTCATCGAGACTCCCACAAACCCGACAATTGAAATCACTGACCTTGCCGGGTCAGCTGCAATTGCCAAACGCCACAAGCTTATCTCCGTCAGCGACAACACCTTTGCCACGCCCTACCTGCAGCGACCACTTGAGTTCGGCTTTGACGTCGTTGTTCACAGTCTGACCAAGTATCTGAACGGACACAGCGACATGATTGGTGGACTCGTGGTCACCAGCGACAAGGCGATTGCCGAAAGACTTCGCTTTCTCCAGAAATCCATCGGTGGCATTCTCAGTCCATTTGACGCCTGGCTGTGCCTCCGCGGCACGAAAACGTTGGCCATCCGGATGAAGCAACACAATGAGAACGCCATGCAGGTTGCCCGATGGCTCGTCTCAACCGGCAGTTTTGGCAAGGTGTATTATCCAGGACTCGAGGACCATCCCAAGCATGCCCTGGCAAAGAAACAGATGAAGGGATTCGGCGGCATGATTTCGTTTGATCTTGGTACCCTTGAAAGGGCCGGAGCATTCCTCAAGAAGCTCCGCGTCTGTGCACTTGCCGAAAGCCTGGGCGGAGTGGAGACTATCATTACCCATCCTGCTTCAATGACTCATGCAGCTATTCCTGCAACACAACGGCAGGATATTGGCATCACGGACGGCCTGGTCCGCATATCAGTCGGCATTGAAGACGTCGATGACATCATCGCCGATCTCGAGCAGGCAATCGGAAAGGGGTAACGTCAGTGGATCAGATCTTGGTTCTAATCGCAGAGACGCAGAGGACGCGGAGGAATCGCAGAGGGTTGTCCCGGTCTCTCATGAGATAATCCCCTCTGCGAGTTCTCTGCGCTCTCCGCGTCTCCGCGATTTCTGTTCGTTGAGTTCACCCGAAAACATCGGGGGCGAAAGATGAACATGGAACAATGAGCGAGAACGACATGCGGAGCATACTTAATTGAAACTAGGACATTACCGAAGCAGGCATTGAATTCGTGACCACTTTTTGCTACAATTTGTGTCCCAGATAAACCATGAAACAGTCCCCTCCTGAACGGGCATGATCTGAGATGAAAGCCGTGATAATGGCGGGTGGGTTCGGAACGAGGTTGCGCCCTCTGACCTGCAACACACCGAAGCCGATGGTGCCGGTGATGAACAAGCCGATGATGCACCACATTGTCTCCCTCCTGAAGAAGCATGGCATCACCGACATCATCGCCACCCTGTTCTACCAACCCGAAGCCATTACAAGCTATTTCAGCGATGGGAGCCGCATGGGGGTGAACATGACCTACGTGCGCGCGGAAGCCGACTATGGGACCGCCGGATCGGTGAGAAATGCGCTCCAGGGAATACGTGAACGAGTTCTCATCATCAGCGGTGATGTATTGACCGATTTTGACCTGGGTGATGCAGTTCAATTCCATGAAGCAAACAAGGCGAAAGCCACGCTTCTTCTGACCCGGGCAAAGAACCCTCTCCAATTCGGCGTTGTTATTACAAACGATGACGGAACAATCTCCCGATTCCTCGAGAAGCCCTCATGGGGAGAAGTCTTCAGTGACACAATCAACACCGGCATCTACATCCTCGAACCGGAAGTCATCGACCAGATCCCCTTCAGGGAAGAGTTTGATTTCAGCAAAGACCTGTTTCCGATGCTCCTCAGGCAACGAGCAGGACTTTACGGGTACACGGCCGAGGGGTACTGGAGAGATATCGGCAATCTCAATGAATACCAGGATGCTCACCTCGACGCCATTGCCGGAAGAGTGCATATCGACATCGAAGGCGAACGCCGCGGTCAGTTGATTGTCGGCGAGGGATCCAGGGTAAACGCGTCCGAAATTCTCACAACCGGGATGGTTGTCATCGGGAGCAACTCATCCATTGCAGACGGTGCAAAGATTTCCGGGACCATTATTGGGAACAACTGCGTGATCGGACCGGGTACCGTCATCCGGAATTCCGTTATCTGGAATGACGTCGTCATCGGACATTCAGTTGAAATCACCAGCGGTGTCATCTGTGGGAAATGCTCCATCGGCGAAAAGACAACCATCGCCGAGAATGTCTTCATCGGAGACTCCTGCTGGATCGGCCGTGGGGCCTCCCTCTCCTCCAACATCAAGTTGTGGCCTGAAAAGGTTGTGGAAGAAGGGGCGGTGTTGACACGAAGCCTTGTGTGGGAGGACAAATGGCTCAGGGAACTCTTTGCGGATTCAAGGGTTTCCGGACTCTCGAACATCGAAATGAACCCTGAGTTCGGGGCGAAACTTGGTGCGGCATACGGGGCATTCCTGGGATCAGGAAAACTCGTGGCCACATCCCGCGATTCCGACAACGTTTCACGGATGATGAACCGGGCCCTCATCTGCGGCCTGATGTCCACGGGCATCAGCGTGACGGACCTCCGCGCGACGTCGATCCCGATCCTCAGACACGAGCTCTCCAGCGGCAAGGAAGCCGGCGGCATTCATGTCCGACGTTCGCCGACAGACCGCAACCTGACCGATATCATTTTCTTCGATGCAGACGGAAAAGACCTTCCCAACGGAAGAACCAAAGGGATTGAACGCCTTTTCTTTGGTGAAGATTATTCGCGCGCCACTCAGGAGAAGGTCGGTGGGATCAGCTTTCCGGAACGCGCCACGTCTGACTACAGACAGAAATTCATCTCATCGATTGATGTCGACGCGATCAGCAAGAAGAAGTTCAAGATTGTGATCGACTACTCCAATGGTGTTGCATCGCCAATCTTTCCGATGATCCTTGGATCGTTTGACAGTCAGGTCGTCGCGCTGAATGCCCATCTTGATCCGAGGAAACTGACGCGCGATCCGTATGAATTCGAATACTCGATGAAACAGCTTTCGCACATTGTCACTTCGCTCAAATATGATCTGGGAGCTTTAATCGATGCGGGCGGGGAAAAGCTGTTCATGGTCAGTGAGGAGGGCGCACGGATCGACAGTGATCGTTTGTTGACCATTGTCGCGGGCCTTCTCCTCGCAACGCATCCTGACCCGAAGGCAATTGCCGTACCAATCACTTCAACCTGTGAAGTCGATGTCATCGCCAGGGACCGCGGGGTTACGGTCCTCAAAACACGCAACAGCCACCTTGCCATGATGGAGGCGGCCACATCGGGGAAGGTTCAGTTTGTCGGGGGCACCAAGGGAGGCTTCATTTTCACAGATTTCTTTTTCGCCACCGATGCGATGTATTCCGTTGCCCGGATACTTGAAATGATGGCCAAGACCGACAAGCGGCTGGGTGATATCGAGAGTGAACTGCCAAGACTGTTCCGGGCCAAGCGGAATATCCACTGCTCATGGGAACACAAGGGGAAGGTCATGAGAAGGATCATGAAAGACTCCGAGAAGGCTAAACGAGATCTCGTTGATGGAATCAAGATTTATTTCGACGGCGGAACGGCGGGATCTGTCCTGCTGATTCCTGATAAGGAACGCCCGCTTTTTCATGTCAATGCAGAAGCGAAAGACCAGCAAACCGCCAACGTGATTGCTTCAGACTATGAAAACAGGGTGATCAAGTGGAGAGACGAATATTGATCGTTACCGCCCCAACTCTTCGATCTGCCCTTTACTCAACAACCTTTATGCACGAATATCGTCCCGGGAGAATCCGCTTCTATGAGAATAAGTGATATACTGAACGAGCAACTGATCGTTACGAACCTGAAGGGAGATTCAAAGGACGATATCATCAACGCTCTTGTCGACCGGATCGGTGATTCCCCAAAAGTCCTTGACACAGAAAAGGTACGCCAGGCCATCTTCGAACGCGAGAAGCTGATGTCGACAGGCGTCGGGAATGGGTTTGCCATCCCCCACGGCAAGACGGATGCGGTCTCGGATATCGTGGCTGCATTCGCCGTTACCTCCGAACCGATTGACTACCAATCGCTGGACGAGAAACCTGTCCGCCTGGTGTTCCTTCTCGTCGGAAAAGACAGCATGGTCGGGCCTCATATCAAGCTGCTGAGCAGAATTTCGAGACTCATGAACAAGGAACAGTTTCGGGAGCGTCTGCTCGGCATGAAGACCCCGAAGGAGATTCTCGAAACCTTCCGGCAGGAAGAGGCGAGCTACTTTGAATCCTGACCGCATCTGCCTTACGGGCCTCACGCCCGTCCGCCCCTGACACCGCTTTCACATCATGAGCAGGAAAACCCGTGCACCGGACGATGCTGAGTATCGGCTTTTCGTTTTTTCGCGGTACAAAGATACCGAGCAGGAATATCGAACGGTCGTCGTCTTACAGACAACCGAGGAATTTGCCAGCTTCCGCTATGAGCTCAGTGTCGATGAGGAGATTACCGATCGCGAAATCCGGTATACGGTTACCGGTTTGACCGCGCCGCGATTAAGTCTTCCGGGTAGCGGGCCCGCCCTCTTCCGGCGCGAGTACCGCAATTTCCACGGAACCTACAGGATCACAGTCGAAGGGCTCGACCGAATCAGCAACAGTTTTGAGTTTGAAATCGGAGAAAAACAAGTCCACCTGTTGCGATCTCCGTCAAGACCTTTTGTTGTGGTTTCCACAGACCATCACAGTTTGCCAGACTTCCCATGATCCCTGTCCTCTTCAAGATTCCCCCTTTTACTTTACTGGGCATAGACATTCCCGCCATAAGCATCAATAGTTTCGGCCTGATGCTTGGTCTTGCGGCATTCATCGGGTCGATTATTCTTGGTCGCGAAATGCACCGAAGGAAAATGGACCGGGAACTGGCGGGTACCATTACCATCGTTGCCCTCGTTACGGGAATTATCGGCGCCAAGTTCCTGCACCTGCTTGAAAACTGGAATTCATTTCTTGCCGACCCCTCTACCGCGTTCTCTCCCTCGGGACTGACCTGGTACGGAGGCTTCGTCCTTGGCATTGCCTCCCTGATCATGTATGTGCGCTGGAAGAACCTTCCGGTGCTTCGCTTTCTTGACGCCCTTGCCATCTGCCTTGTCCTGGCCTATGGCATAGGCAGGGTGGGCTGCCACCTTGCAGGGGATGGGGACTATGGTTTTCCGACGACTCTTCCCTGGGGAACTGTGTACGCAAAGGGAACGGTCAAGCCGTCATCGATCCTCAGGGAATACTTTGATCGGAATCCGGATGAGAGGGAATACTGGAAGTATGACACCCTCAGGTCGGAATTTGCCGGTGTCGACGACCTCGGAGCTCCTTACTATCGCTTTGATGAGCTGACACCCTGTCACCCCACTCCCATTTATGAGCTGATTCTCGGAATTGCGGGATACTTCCTGCTTCTCTCCCTCTGGAAACCGTCGTTCCCTGATGGTAGACTGTTCGCCATCTATCTGATGCTCACGGCAATCTTTCGCTTCAGTGTGGAATTCCTCAGACTTCAGCCAAGACTGGTTGCAGGAATGTCCGAAGCACAGCTCTTTGCCATCGCCATTTTCGCTCTTGGT
>DAIPLH010000020.1:0-1609 GCA_036769325.1 Bacteroidota bacterium | reverse complement strand
TCAACCCCGCGAAAGCAAAAACGGTGATCGTCCTCGATCTCTATTCAAAGGATGATTGCAGCCTTTGCGAGAGAGTGAAAGCCACGATCCGCCGGGTGCAGCAGGACATCCCGTTCACTTTTCGGGAAGTTCTTCTTGTGCCCGGAACAGATTTGGAGAAGGAACTTCGCGACGACATCCCGGTTCTTCATGTCAACGGCGTTTTCTTTTCCCGACAATTCCTCTCCGGGAGCGATCTCACGAAACATCTCATGAATCTTGTAGACTCCGGAAAAAACGGCTAGTGCTGTTCATTGCCAAAGGCTTCGAAGCGGTTGGAATTGCCTGTGTTCTTCTGGGCCTGGTTCAGGGAATCCAGACAGACGACATGTGGGCCGAACTCTATCTGAGCATCGCCGGCATCGTTCTGTTCCTTTTCGGGTGGGGGATTGAAAAGGCAATGGCCCGTCGGGCACCGAAGGGTAAAGAGGGAGGATAGCAACCACGCAATGAGCCGCGAACATGTCCTGAGGAGGCTGATTATCGGGAGAAATCCCGTCCTTGAAGCTCTCAAGGCAGGAACGGAGTTGTCCGGGATCTCAATCCTGAAAGGCGCAGAAGGTGGAGTGATCAGGGAGATCAGATCGCTTGCGGAGCGGCGCGGAATTCCGGTGAAAGAGGCTTCGAGAGATGAGATCTCCGGTATCTCCCCTGATTCAAGGGCTCAGGGGGTTGTTGCGTTCGCAGCGGAACAGCAAACCATTGACCTGGCAACGCTCATTGAATACGCAAAGGCCGGTCAGGAACCTGGGTTCATCGTGCTGCCTGACCAGATGGAAGATCCCGGAAATCTCGGGGCGTTGATACGCACGGCCGAGTGTGTAGGGGCACATGGACTCGTCATCACAAAGCATCACTCAGCATCTCTCTCTCCGGGCACAATCAAAGCATCGGCCGGTGCAACGGAATATGTGCGCGTTGCCCAGGTATCAAACCTGGTCAACGCGATCACTCAGTTGAAAGAGAGCGGCTTCTGGATCGTCGGCCTCGACATGGCGGGCGACAGGAGCTACACAAAGGTGGACTACACGGGAGCCATTGCAATTGTGGTGGGAGGCGAGGGAAAGGGAATACGCCGGCTTGTTCGCGAACACTGTGACTTTCTTGTAAAAATTCCCCTGCTGGGAAAGATTTCTTCACTCAATGCATCGGTAGCAGGAGCTCTGATCATGTACGAGGTAAGACGACAACGAACTCCGGCTCGGCCGCGACACCTACACCGCCTCCCGCTTGGCCGCGGGCCCGGCGACGACCGTCAGCACGTGCTGCGCGTAGCGCTCCATGGCGTCGCGCATCTCGGGCACGTAGTCGTGCGCGTCGTACACGCGCTCCAGCGCCGGCTGCGCGTGGCCCAGGCACGCCTCGGCCACCTCGCGCGGCACGCCGATCCGGCTGAGTCGCGTGCGGCACGCCACGCGCAGGTCGTGCGTGCGGTAGTTCGGCAGCGGTCGGCCGAGGATCTCGGCGGCCTTCTCGTCGAGCCGCTTCTTCGCCTTGGAGAAGCCGATCACCGGCCCGCGGCCGTGCGTGCAGCTGATCACGTAGGCGTCGGCCACCGCGAAGCGCTCGC
>DAIPLH010000292.1:0-4382 GCA_036769325.1 Bacteroidota bacterium | reverse complement strand
CAATTTTCCTTTTGAGAGAGTCAATGGAAGCAGAAGATGTTTGCGTTGTGCGGAGAAATGCATTGCAGGATTGATCACGCCAGATTGCTCTCAATGAGTTGGAGGAATTCGCCGCGAGTCTTGTTGTCTGAACGGAATGTGCCGAGCATCGCGCTTGTGGTAGCGACGGAATTCTGTTTTTCTACCCCCCGCATCATCATGCACATGTGCCTTGCTTCAATCACGACGCCAACACCTGAGGGTTTCAGTACTTCATACAACGTGTCTGCAATTTGCTGGGTGAGGCGTTCCTGAACCTGCAACCTGCGCGCAAACGCCTCCACCAGGCGCGGGATCTTACTCAATCCTATAATTTGTCCGTCCGGAATATAGGCAACATGTGCTTTGCCAAAGAATGGAAGGAGGTGGTGCTCACACAGACTGAAGAGATCAATGGATTTGACGATCACCATCTCGCTGTACTTTTCCCGGAACACTGCTCCATTGAGGATTTTCCTGATGTCCATGTCGTAACCACTCGTCAGGAATTTCATGGCTCTTGCGTATCGTTCCGGAGTGCGTTTGAGGCCTTCCCTTGAGTGATCCTCACCCAATTCCTTCAGGAGAGTCTGGACAACCTTCTCAATAGTTACGTTGCCCTCCTTCATGATTCCTTCCCTCCCCGATACTCAACGAAGTTGTTGTCAGACTCGAAGAGGCGAATTGAATGCAGCTTCCCACCGGGCAGCCTTGATTCCAGAATGTTCCAGAACGCGATAGCAATATTCTCCGCCGTCGGGACGACATTTTTCAGGAAGTCAACATCGTAGTTAAGATGCTTGTGGTCCACTTGCTCCAGAATCTCACGCTCCATGATTTCGGCAAGCTCTTTCAGGTCAATGACCATGCCCGTTTCAGGCGCTGGATCACCCGCGACTGTAACCTCGACTTCGTAGTTGTGACCGTGACCTCTCGGGTTATTGCACTTTCCGAACATCCGATCGTTCTTCTCGTCAGTCCAGTCAGGGTTGAATAACCGATGCGAGGCCGAGAAATGCCCCTTCCGTGTTACATAAACCATTGGTTCATCCTTCTTGAGTCATCATGTCTTTGTCGTGAGAGCCTTCAGAACCTCTTCGGTGTGTCCATCGACCCTGACATTCCTGAAAATATGGGAGATCTTTCCCTCCTGATCGATAATGAACGTCGAGCGAACCACACCAAGGTATTTCCTTCCCATGAATGTCTTCTGTTTCCAGACGCCGTAACTCCGCGCCAGGTCCTTATTCTCGTCGCTGATCAGGGGAAACGAGAGATTGAATTTCTCTGCAAAGCGTTCATGCGAGGTTGGTGTGTCCGGACTTACGCCGATCACCACGGCTTTCAACTTGGCAATTGAGGAAAGGTTCTCCTGAAATGAGCACGCTTCTTTCGTGCACCCGGATGTGTTATCCTTCGGATAGAAGTAGAGAACAACCTGTCGCCCGCGAAGGTCCTTCAATTTTCCACCAGGGAAAGAAAAATCCGGTGCGCGCATTCCTGCCTTGAGCTCTTTCATTCTTGAGTCCCGGTTATGCCAGAGCTTTCTTGACCTCAGCGTAGTCAGGTTCCGTCCCCGGACTGTCCGTTGCCCAGAGATAAGTTATCACGCCTTTTTCATCCAGAATTATCACTGCCCGCCGGGCGGCTGTATAACCCGGTATACCGCCAAAACCATCGTACAACCCCACGTATGCTGAACTCGTATTTCTCGTAAAGTCGCTCAGCAAAGGAAAAGTCAGCCGATTTGCATCCTTAAAACCTTTGTTGGCAAATGGTGAATCAACGCTGATCCCGACAATCTGGACGTTGAGTTTTTCAAGCTCTGCAAGTGAATCTCGAAATGTGCACATCTCGTTGGTGCATGCTCCGGTGAACGCCCCCGGATAGAATGCGAGAAGGGTTTTCTTTCCCAGAAATTCAGAAAGGGATCGTTCCTTACGATCTGAGTCAAATAGTGTAAATGCAGGAGCTTTGTCTCCTTTTTTTACAGACATACAACCTCCAGGCTTCTCAGTGAATGATTGGCAGTGGCAAGCGGTACTTCGAAGGGGTGCTTCAACGGGCCGCGGGTAGAACATACGAAGTCCCCGGCTCTTGTGCAAAAAAACCGCCTGTGCACGGCACGCACGGGCATCTCTTCCTTAGAATTCGGTCCGAACCCTGACGCCCCAGGTGTTGTTCTGGTTCTCTGAATCTGTGGATGAGACAGATTCGAAGAGGTACCAACCCTCCAACCAGATCTGATGGACGAATTCCCACGTGACCAGCGTCTCCAGAGTAGTGGCTTCCACAAGAGTCCCGTCGAGGAAGACCCTGTCGACGGGGTCATCGGGCCGGTGGGGTTGCTGATAGTCGCCTCCAACATTCCTGATCAGAGTGCCGGCGCTGTCATACACATTTTCGCCACTGCGATCCAGGGTCAACCGACCTGATAGCGACAGCCGCTTCAGCGGGGTCCAGTCAAGACGGATATGCCATGAATCAGCGTTCGGTCCAATCCTGGGACCGAGGACAGCATCAAGGCTGCTGTAAGTACTTTCGCGGGAACGGTTGTGTGAGAACACAAAGGGCTCCACCCTGGTGTACTCGACGATAAAGAGCATGTTCGGAAGAAACAGAGGGTCGGTCAGCGCGAGACCTGCCTGATAGGCATATCTGTTGTACCACCTCGGCTCAAAAAACTCACCGAAGTGGATGTCATCAAACAAGATGGTTCCCGAGAGTTGCATCCCGGAAAGGAAGTGCGTCTCGAGGTCAAAGGCCCAGTAAACGTTGTCGCGTTCCCCACGCGATCGCTGGGCAGATTCAATGACAATGAGCGGGTTCAAATAGGCAAGGTCCACGGAGCGGTTACTGTAGATCACCATTTCCTGGAAACCAATGTCGAACAACGCCGGGAAGCTAAACTCGAATCTGTGAGCGGCAAAGTACTTGTCGGCATTTGTCGGTTCGACATAGACCGTTGTGTCCCCCGGAATCGTGAAGCTGAGTTTGGATGCCTGCCCGAGGAGCCACGCATGCATGAAGGTGTAGCGAAATCTCTTATAATGGACATCAGCCCTTATGAAGTCATACACGCGAACGTTTTGTGATGCCACCATGGGTTGATCGTATCCCAGTCCCCACAGAAGTCTCTCCCTTCCCAACTGAACGGAAAACAGGTCTCCGTCGTACCGGACATAGCCTTCGGCAAAATCAAAATTCTGGGTATCTGTAACTCTGAGCGTATATGCCTGATTGAGCATTTTGTCACGAAGCAGCAGGTCCCGACTTCCCCAGAACTGAGCGTTCGTTCCTTCGAGAGAGTACCCCAGGTGGCCGAAGGCAGTTCCCCGAAACCTTCCTCCGAACTGGACATACTGAGAGTTTTCGCTTCCGAGGGCGTCGCCGCTGATCCACCGCGCATCGAAAGCGAGGAGCCCGCTTGCAAAGATGGAAATCATGGAGTCAGCTACGGCAAGGAGATATTTCTCCTTTGAACCGAAGAGGCTTTCAGAAAAAGAGAATGAAACGGAATCCGGTCCTCCAATCAGAGATCGATAGCGATCCAGAGTTCCATTCAGATCGAAGCTGAATTCGGACAGGTAATCATCCAGGGTTTCCTTTTCCGTTCGGGTCAATGCAGAGTCACGTGACGACACGATTTTGAGGAAGCCTGCAACCTCACGCCGCGAAAGCGGGAGAACGGCGTCAAAATAGCCGTCGATCGTTCCGCGGGTCTCCATCCGGTCCAGAAACTGATAGACAGGGTTGCGGACGGGAACAGTTTCGGCCTGCCCGCTCGCTGTGTCATGGAGAGCCGGAAGGAAGAACAGGAAAAGAACCAGAGAGTGGTGGAATTTCACAGGGGGCGATTAGAAGTAAAATCCGTACCAGATTGCGCTTGGCGAGATACGAACCGCCGGTGCAGGAAAATGGATATAGTTGAGCGCTTCGGACAATGTCCTGAGAAAGGCTGATGATTGAGGAATGATCCTGGTCATGTCATAGTCAAGGGCAATGAGGAGAATGCTGTGTGCGGTAGGATCGGCAACGTTTCGTGCCCCGTAACCCAGCGAAAGGGCCAGCCAATCCGGCCAAAACGGTTCAGCCTCTTTGGGAAGCAGGTTGTTCACTGTTAAACTCAGCCAGAATGTTTGCCCCTCATAATCGTCGAGGATAAGGTGTTGCTGGCCTCTGAACCCGATCCCTCCAGGGTTGTTCAGGAGATCAGACGGGTGATAGCTGGCCTTCAAATTAAAATTCTTGAGAACCGGCACATAATGTTGCGCAACAGGGTACAAAGCCCCTCCGACATTTGCTGCGAAATCCACACGGTCGAAGCCCCACGCTGAATACCCGTCCCTGATCTCAACATATGT
>DAIPLH010000291.1:0-4400 GCA_036769325.1 Bacteroidota bacterium | reverse complement strand
CACTCGGAGTTGAAGAAGCGAATCAGCAAAGTCATGGCGTGGTTTTCATTGATTATGACAATGACGGTGACCAGGATTTGTATGTCACCCACTTAGGGGGTAACACACTGTACCAAAACCGACTGATGGAGACCGGATTTGCAACCTTCGACGACGTGACCGTATTCGCGGGCGTTGGCGACTCAGACAGAGCAAATACGGCAGCCTGGGCAGATTACGATCAGGATGGATGGCTCGACCTCTATCTTGCCAAGCATTTCGATTGCATGCCCACTGTGCGGGAATCGCAGGATGCGCTTTACAAGAACAACGGTGATGGGACCTTCACTAACGTTTCACAATATCTCTGTGCAGATGGGACCCTGACTTGCGACCTGCTCAATCTCTCGCATGCATCCACTGCCGGTTGGTTTGACTATGATAATGACGGTGATCCCGACCTCTACATCGCGAGCGACGTTATTGCCGCCGGGTACGAAAACATCCTGTGGCGGAATGATGGACCTGATGGATCAGGCGGATGGATTTTCACGGATGTTTCCGTTGAATCCGGAACGGACTATACGATCAACAGTGAGGGGTTGGGGATTGGCGATTATGACAATGATGGTCATCTTGATCTTGCCTTCAGCCATTCTGAAGGTGGCTTCCTCCTACACAACAACGGCGATAGTACCTTTGAGGATGTGTCTATCCCGGCGGGGGTAAGAAACGCGCAAATGTTCGATGTCGCTGTCCACTGGGGAGAGGTGTTCTTTGATTTTGACAACGATGGATGGTTGGACTTGTTTAACGTTTTAGGGAATGTCGGTGCCAACCCCTCACCATCCCAGCCCGACGCACTCTTCAGGAACAATCGCGACGGGACATTTACTGACGTCGCGGAGGAGGCGGGAGTTGATGATCCCCGCCGGGGTCGAAGCGCATCGATCTGCGATTTTGATCAGGACGGATTTGTTGATCTCTTTGTCGGGAATTACGGCGATGCCGTAGACCTATACCATAATCAGGGCCAATCTCTTGGAAACACGAACCACTGGCTCACAGTCATTCCCGAAGGAGGGGGAACGGTCAATCGCGACGCGATCGGTACTCGTCTTTCACTTACAACCCCGGATGGAATTACTCAGATCAGAGAAATCACGAGCGGCCCGACATACGGCGGTGGAGACCGTAAAGTCGCAAACTTCGGAATGGGCGAAAACACGACAGGCACACTAAACGTTCGCTGGCCCGATGGGTATACCCAGTACATCGGCGAAGTAAACGCGGACCAGCATCTGGGAATCTCACGGATAACAGGGGTTTCAAGTGAGGATCCCGTCGCTTCCAGATTTGAGTTGTTGCAGAACTACCCAAATCCCTTCAATGGAGAGACAGTAATCGGATTACACCTGCCCGCCGGTCAGGCGGGGATGGCAGATTTCGGTTTTGTGTCGGTGAAGATCTATGATGTCCTGGGTCGTGAGGTGGCTACCGTCCTGGATGGTGCAAGGGAAGCCGGGTCATATTCTGTTGTATGGGACGCAGATGGTTTTTCGAGCGGCATCTATTATTACCGCATGAACGTCCGACCTTCAGACGGCGGTGGAGCCGGGGCTTATGTTCAGACACGGAAGCTCGTGCTCGTCAGATAACGTCTTTGTTTCCCGGGATTTGGGGGGCTTTCCTTCCGGGGTACGGTTTTCAGGGGAGGGCAACAAAATGTGCCCTTCGATTGTTCCACACGCGTATCCTCAGTGTCTTTGTTTCAACAACCATCGACTCGACAGCACCATCGCTTGTGGAGTTGGGCTACTTACAATTGCAGGAAGGAGTCTTCTATGCGACACTCTTGTTTTTTCTTACTTTCAGCACTGCTTTTCTCGACCTCTCCCCATGAACTCAATGCTCAGTGGGCCTCCACCAAGGGACCGTACGGTGGTTTCGCTCGCGCACTCGCAGTAAGCGGGTCAGATCTGTTCGTGGGAACAGGGAGCGGGGTTTTTATTTCAACCAATAGCGGGAGAGTCTGGACCGTAACCAACCACGGGTCCTTCCCCCCCGATATCTATGCCCTTACCGTGGCTTCTGACGGAGACCTCTTTGCCGGGACTTTAGGGAATGGCGTCCTCCGGTCGACCGACAACGGTGCAACATGGACAGGAACATCAACTGAAGTCGATCCGGATGTGCAGAGCCTTGCTTCATCAGGCATCAACCTCGTGGCAGGAACGATCAGCGGCGCCTTCCGGTCGACCAACAGCGGGGCAAGCTGGGTTCCAGCCGGACTCGGTGCAACAACCTCAGCGCTTGCGGTCAGCGGTGTTGATTTCTACGCCGGGACTTTTGGCAATGGTGTCTATCTCTCCACCAATGGTGGCGCGAGCTGGACAGTCACCAGCCTGGCCGCAGGAATTGTCCTGTCTCTTGCAGGCAACGGGTCAAGCATCTTTGCCGGGACAGCTGGGGGCGTCTATCGATCCACAAACAAGGGGATGACCTGGGACGCGGTGAACAACGGGCTGACCAGCACGCAGGTCATGGCCCTGTGTATTGACGGAACCGATCTCTTTGCAGGGACCTGGGATGGCGGTGTTTTTCGTTCAACAGACAATGGCGCACTGTGGACACGCGTATCTTCCGGGTTGATCAATACAATAGTGCTGTCTCTCGCAGTTATCCCCGACGGATCAGGAGGAAGCGATCTTTTTGCCGGGACGTATGGCGGAGGGGTCTTCCAATCTTCAAATGACGGGACCCGATGGAAGGTTGCAAGCAGCGGCATTAATGACGTCACAACGCACAGCGTATTTCTGCACGGAAGCACGATGCTTGCCGGTACCGATGGAGGTATTTACAGATCCACAACAAACGGGAAGACCTGGGAGCTGCTAAACGGGTTTGAGAACGCGGCCGGGTCCGACTTTGCCGCTATCGGAACGGACGTCTTCGCGGCAACAAGCGAAGGGGTGTTTATTTCATCAGACGATGGCTCAAGCTGGACACGCGTCAATTCCGGCCTGCCCAATCTTGCGGTCTACGCTCTCACCGTTAATGGCACGAACCTGTTTGCAAGCATCCCGGGAGAAGGAGTGTTTCTCTCCACAAACAACGGTGGATCGTGGACTCAGGTGAATAACGGACTGATCATCCTGCATGTGTGGGCTCTGGCTTCGAGCGGAGGGAATGTATTTGCAGGTACGGGTGGGGGTGGAGTGTTCCGTTCGACAGATAACGGATCCAACTGGGTTCCGGTCAACAACGGGATGGCAAGTCTCAGCCTGTACGCCCTTGGGGTCCACGGTACGAGCATCTTTGCCGGCACTGCCGGAGTTGTGTATCGATCGACCAACAACGGAGATTCTTGGGTCCAGGCGATTACGGGGATGGGAAACATTACCGCTTACTCTTTTGAATCAAACGGGAGTGATCTTTTCACAGGTGCGTACCAATTGGGGGTCTATCATTCGACCAACAACGGGGATCTCTGGACTCCGTATGGCCTGTTTGGATCGATCATCTATTCGATGGCACTGAATGGCGTGCAGCTGTTTGCCGGGTCTGACGGGGGAATTCAACGGCGACGGGTGAGCCCCGTTTTTGAGCTGGCGGGTGCGGATCTCGTAACGAACTCACTACCCGACAGGGTTTCGCTGTCACAAAACTATCCGAATCCCTTCAATCCCGCAACGACGATTCAATTCTCGATTCCGGAGGATGAAAACGTTACATTGACCGTGTTCGATATCAACGGCGCCCAGGTTGCGCGCCTTGTTAATGAACGGATGGCGGCCGGGGTCTATGAACGGGTCTGGGATGCGAGCGGTGTTGCCTCCGGTGTCTATTTCTATCAGTTGACCGTCGGCGGAGTAACGGAGGTAAGGAGATTGACGCTGGTTCGATAGCGACTCAACGGCATTCGCGTGGATTCGCGGTTCAAAACAACCAACCGCGAATTGACGCGAATCACCGCGAATGGGGTTCAACCAAATAACTGATGCGATACAGGAAAACATCTTCGAAACTCCACTTCGCCAGTAAGGAAATCGAGCGCCGCGAGTTTCTTCGTCTCGGCTTGTTCACAGGGATCGGTGCGTTGTGCCTGCCGGCGTTCGCGCGGTCTCAGGACTGTGGACCAACAACCACCGATCCGCTTGGACCATTCTATGTTGAGAACCCGCCGGAGCGAATGATCCTTGCTGCCGCGGACGAGCCGGGCGACCGGTTGTTTATCTCTGGACGGGTGCTTGCCAATGACTGCACAACCCCGATCGGTGGAGCGATCGTGGATGTGTGGCATGCAGACGATGAGGGATGTTACAGTATTCTGCAAAACTGCCGGCCGACGAGTTATCCGTTCAACCTGCGCGGATACATGTTGACGAATTCAGCAGGTGAGTATGCCTTCGAAACGGTTC
>DAIPLH010000290.1:0-4414 GCA_036769325.1 Bacteroidota bacterium | reverse complement strand
GGTACTCTCCAGGGATCCTAGCCGAAACTGATTGTGGTACTTTTTCGATCGCTCAACATGTCAAAGAACCATCTCGTAAAGAAGTATGCCGAAAGCATGCTGGCAACAATTCCGACCATCAGAGTCAGAGCAAATCCCTGTATGGGGCCCGTTCCGAACTGGTAGAGGATGATGCCCGTAATAAACGTCGTGAGGTTGGAGTCGATGATGGCTGTCCACGCACGATCATACCCCGCGTCGATCGCCGCGCGCAGCGTCTTGCCGACTTCGAGCTCTTCACGGATTCGTTCGTAGATCAGAACATTGGCGTCCACCGCGATGGCCAGTGTGAGAATGATGCCTGCAATACCGGGGAGCGTTAGCGTTCCCTGGAAGGCTGCAAGGACGGCCATGACGAAGAGAACGCAGAAGACCAGCGCGATATCTGCCACGAGTCCGCCACTCCTGTAGTAAATCCACATGAACAGGACAGTGATGAGAGTGGCAATGGCGGAAGACAGCATTCCCGCATTGATGGAGTCTTCACCCAATGAAGGTCCGACTGACCGCTGTTCAACGATTTCCACGGGAGCCGGGAGCGCACCTGCCTTCAGGACGATCTCGAGCAGGCGTGCCTTTTCGAGGGTTTCCATTCCTTCAATCTGTGAACCGCCACCGACAATCTTGTTTCTCACAACAGGGGCTGAGAACACGGAGTTGTCAAGAATGATCGCTATCCGCTTGTCGATATTTGCTCCGGTAATGCGGGCCCAGTCGCGTGCTCCCTGTGTACTCATTTCCATGGTGACGATTGGCTGATTGTAGTTGGGGTCAATGGTCGCCCTGGCGTTGGTGATCACACCGCCAGTCAACTCTGCCTTCCTCAGCACCGGATACAATGTATGATAGGTCTTTCCATCTTCGGTGAAGCGCGACTCTGCGCTCCAGAGAAACTGCATGTCGTTTGGAATCACCCGCTGAACATCCTCACGCTCCAGAATGCGGCGCACCTTATCCTTGTTCTCTTCCTCGACAATCGCCTCGCCGGGGAATTGCTGGGGATTGATGATGGCAATCGAGAAGAAGGGATGCTTGAGGGCAAATTCCTCAGCAGTCAGGTCTGTGGTATCCGCAGGTGTGTTAGCAGTATCAATGGGACCCTCCGCCGCGAGAAGCTTGTCAATAGACTCCATGACGCGATAGACAACCTCAGGCTCTTTCAGGAGTTTGAACTCAAGCAGCGCGGTTCCCTGAAGGAGTTCGCGGACCTCTTCTTCCTTGCTTACGCCCGGGAGTTCAACGATGATGCGCGCACCGCCCAGTTTCTGGATCGAAGGTTCGGAAACGCCGTACTGGTCGACCCTGTTCCGCACGATCTCCATTGCCCGATCAAGGGCCTTTGTTGATTCATCCTCAAGGAACCCTGCAATGGCATCATTCTCGTCGCGAAGATTGCCGTAGTACCGGCTCATCCGGATCTCACGGCTCTCGAAGGCCCGCCGGAGGAGCAGCACCGGCTGCTCTTTGGAAGTCTGAGTGGCTGCCCGCACTTCTTTCATGAGTGCAGCAAAAACGTCATCCTTGTTCTTGGCAAGGTCTTCGAGCAGCTTGAGGAAGTCAACCTCCAGCACAACACGCATTCCCCCCTGAAGGTCAAGTCCGAGCTTGATCCTCTCAAGGCGATCCTGGCGTATTTCCTGTTCGTGTTCTTCGATGTAACGCAGACTGTCGGCGCCGCTCAGTCCCTTGAGGGTCTGTTGCGTCTGATAGTCCTTGTATGTCGGGTACAGAAAGTACAGCGACAACAACACAGGACCGATGATCAGGAAAAGTTTTAACCAATGTTTTCGCACTACAAATCCTCCAACGGAGAAACTCGGGAATGAGATGGAAGGGCGTGATCACATAAGAAACAAGGCAACTAATATAACGGAAGGGGTCGGAAAAGTCAAACCCTTTGCGTTGCTTTTAGGCCTCGATTCCGTTATATTCTCTTCATTCCAATTGTATAATTGTCCCTGCGTTTTCGGAGGTAACTCTCTTTTATGCCAATAATGACACGCATGCGTGATAGCATGCCTACAATACTGTTCATGCTGCTCATCGCCTTCCTCATCACTATTGTGTTTGAGTGGGGGATGGACTACACAGGTATGAGTTCGGGAAAGTCGGACGTGATCGGATCGATCAACGGACGGGAGATTTCATTCAAGGAATTCAACGACCTCGTCAAGGAGTACTCGGAAAACCAGCGGGCCCGCACGGGTGTTGATCTGGATGAAAACGCGTTGAAACAGGCGCGCGACCAGGTGTGGCAGTCCATTATCACCCGGGATCTTGTCGCCCAGGAAATGGAGAAAATGGGGGTCACCGTTACCGACCAGGAGATCGTTGATTGGGTCAGAAGCGACAATCCTCCGGACGACCTTCGACAGAACTTCGTGGATTCGACCGGGGAATTCAGGCGCGATCTGTATGACCAGTTTCTTGCAAACCCGAACGAATTTATCCAGGACCCTCAGGGTGTCGACCAGAGTTTTGGAACAAAATGGCTGGCCAACTATGAGCAATATCTGAGAGAACGTCGGGCACAGGAAAAGCTTCGCAGCCTCCTGTCGGCGTCCGTTTTCATCAGTGAAGGTGAAGTCCTCCAGAAGTTCAACGATCAACAGATCAACTACGAATTCTCATACGCGTTCTTTGACCCCAACCGCCTCGTCCCTGATTCACTGGTCACGCTGTCGGACGAGGAGGTTCGGGCGTATTACAATGAACATCTTGAGCAACAGAAAACTGATGCAACGCGCAAGGTGAAATTTGTTCACCTCCGGGAAGTTGCCTCTGAAGCTGATTCGCATGACGTCAGAACGTTGCTCGATGATCTGGCTGCACGAGCCCGGGCAGGAGAGAACTTTCTTGACCTGGTGTATACCTACGATGAGAATCCCGACAGCGGAACTTATTTCAATCATGGAGAGCTTACTCCCGAAATCGAGGGTCCCGTCTTCACAGCAGCAAAGAATGAAATTGTCGGCCCGTTGTCCGGACCCGACGGTTATCATCTCATGAAGGTTCTGGACTCGCGCAAGACGGCCAGGGAATTTGTCCATGCAAGCCACATCCTTTTTACGGTTGACCCTGGTGCCGATTCACTTGCCGTCATTGCCACCGCCCGTGACGTAGCGCGCCAGTTGCGGGAGGGCGCTGACTTCGTTGCAATGGCATCCTCGCACTCCAAGGACCCAGGATCCGCGCAGCGCGGAGGAGACCTGGGGTGGTTTGAGAAGACCCGTATGGTCAAGCCTTTTGCAGACGCTGCCTTTGCTGCCCGCCCGGGCCAGGTTGTCGGACCCATCCGGACCCAGTTTGGGTGGCATATCATCAAGGTTCATGGAAAGGAATCCAGGGAAATCAAGGTTGCCGACATCCTCATTCCCATAAAACCCAGCGCGCAAACCGAAAGCGAGATTTATGACCGGGCAGTTGACTTTGCGTACAATGCACGGGAAGGCGACTTCACCCGGGAAGCCCAGTCGGTTGGGTTCGAGGCTCGCGAGGCCGACCTGAGGGAAAAAGCAACAACAATTCCAGGGCTCGGTGTCCAGGAAGCAGCCGTGAAATGGGCTTTTGACAATGGTGTCGGTGAGGTCAGTGATCCGTTTACCGTTTCCTCCGGCTATGCGGTGTTTGTCATTGTTGAAACAAAGGAAGCGGGCATTCGTCCGTTCGATGAGGTTAAGGAAACGCTCCGGCCAGCGGCAACGCGGGCAGCGAAAATCAAACGCACGGTTTCGATCGCCTCAGAGCTCAGGAAACAGATCCCTGAGGGCGATAGCCTCAGCCGGATTTCTGTCATGAACACGAGCATCGCGATCCAGAAGGCAGGACCGTTGACTCTTGCAGCGAACATTCCCGGGATCGGGCGAGATCCCAGGGTCGTCGGGTCGGTTGCCCCTCTTGCGGTCGGAGAGATTTCCCCTGCAATTGAAGGAATAAGAGGAGCGTACCTGATACAACTTCTCTCAAAATCAGATTTTGATTCTACCCAGTACCGGGATCAGCAGGAAACAATCAGAAATCAGTTGCTGCAGGAACGTCGTGGAAAGCTTTATAACGAGTGGATTGCAAAGCTCAAGGAAGCTGCGGATATCGAAGACAACCGGAGCGTCTTTTTCCGGTAGCAGTGCCTTTTCTTGCATAGGGAGTGAGTGAGGATGAAGCCACGAGTAGGGGCGGTTGTTTCGCTGTTGTGCTTCCTCCACGTCGGGTCAATCGCGGATGCGATATGCGGTGACGGAACAGTGACCGTCACTGCACGTGCAAGTCTCACGACGAGTTCTCAGCTGTTCACCAACCCCGATTCACCAGATCCCATCGACAGATCTGCATTTATTCCCCTCGAAAACCAATTCGGAGGGGGAGTTGAAGTCAAATA
>DAIPLH010000289.1:0-4428 GCA_036769325.1 Bacteroidota bacterium | reverse complement strand
GCTCACCTTGTATGAGGGGCCGAGCGACGCCGTGGTCCGTCGCGTTGCGGCAGAGGAAGGAGCTCTCTACAGCTACCTTCGACGCTCCGGCAGCGGAACCGCTCTGATCAATGCGGACGACCCCTGGGTTCTGTCGGGTGCCCGTGGAATATCGAAAACCTGGAAGTATGGCTTCAACGGTGCGAATCTGAAAGTGAAAGGCAATGTGATTGCCATCGATTCCCTGGGCCGTGTTCGCTTTCGCTTTGCCCGGCGGGGAGCGAAGAGAGGAACGACAATTTCAATGAGCGTTCCCGGCATGCACAATGCGATGAACGCACTCGCGGCCGCAACGACCGGACTCGCTTTTGGGGTTCCTCCCGCGAAGATCCAGAAGACTCTCGCAGGCTTTGGGGCAGTGAAAGAACGGATGCAAGTGACCACATCCGGAGGCGTCGTGATTCTCAATGACACATACAATGCGAATCCCGACTCGGTGCTTGCCGCCCTCAGGACCCTTGCTTCCATGAAGTCTTCAGGGAAGAAGATTGTCGTCCTTGGGGACATGAGGGAACTGGGTAAGGCCTCGGAATTGGAACACAGAAACATTGGCCGTGAAGTTGAGAAATGTGGGTTTGAGTACCTGCTGACGTATGGCGAACAGGCGAAGCATATCAATAAGAGTGCCGGGGTGGACTCAAAATTCCATTACGACGAAAAGAACACTCTCGCAGAATACCTTCTTGAGCTCGTTGCTCCGGGAGATGTGGTCTTGGTGAAGGGATCCCGGGGAATGAAGATGGAAGATGTTGTGATATTTCTCCAGGTACGATTGAATTCACGGAACGGGGTGGTCAGGCCTCAGGAACAACCAGAAACGTAGCGTCGCCGAATGCTCTATTATATCATCGATCAACTTTATATGCAGTTTCATGTTCCGGGGTTTGGCCTCGTCAGGTTTATCACCTTCCGCGCGGCAGCTGCTGCCGTGACGGCTCTGGTGATTGCATTCTGGATTGGCCCGAAGGTGATTCGGAAGCTGAAGGAAAAACAAATCGGCGAAGCGGCCAAGGTGGAGGCGCCGAAGACACATCTGACAAAGGCCGGGACGCCGACGATGGGTGGATTGATCGTGCTTGCCTCGGTCCTAATACCAACCCTGCTCTGGGGGAATCTCGGGAATCTGTACGTGGTGCTGATCATTTTCGTGACCGCTGCCCTTGGCGCCGTCGGATTCCTGGATGATTATCTGAAAGTAGTGAAGAAAAAGCCGAAAGGCCTGATCGGCAGGTACAAGGTTGCAGGGCAGGTCATCGTCGGATTGGTTGTTGGATCCTTTATCTACTTCCTTCCGGAGTTTATCGATAAGGATCTTGTTCCGTTGAAGTCGTCGACCACTGTCCCCTTCTTCAAGAATCTGGAGTTTGATTTTGGACTGATGTACATCCCGGTCGTTGTCCTGGTCATCACAGCCACATCCAACGCGGTGAACCTTACGGACGGTCTCGACGGCCTCGCCATCGGACTTGTCGCCATTGTTTCCCTGACCCTCGGAATCATGACGTACATCTCCGGCAATGCCGTGGTGAGCAGCTATCTCACCATTCCGTTTCTGAGGGGTTCCGGTGAACTGACAATCTATTGTACGGCTCTGGCAGGAGCGTCGCTCGGGTTCCTGTGGTTCAACGCGTACCCGGCACAGGTGTTCATGGGGGATACTGGATCTCTTGCCCTCGGAGGGGCAATCGGTGCAATCTGTGTTCTGATCAAGAAAGAGCTCCTTCTCCCGACTCTTGGTGGAATCTTCCTGGCGGAGACGCTCTCGGTCATCATCCAACGCCTCTACTTCAAGTACACAAAGAAGAAGTACGGTGAAGGGAGGCGCATCTTCCGGATGGCTCCTCTCCATCATCATTTTGAAATGATGGGTTGGCCTGAGCCGAAGATTGTGACAAGGTTCTATGTCATTGCGATCCTGATGATGATTCTCAGTCTTGCGACATTCAAAGTTCGCTGATTGCAGGCATGAAGGCTCCCGATGTCAAAGGGATGCGATATAGTGTCATCGGGGGGGCTCGAAGCGGCATCGCTGTAGCCCGGTTGCTCAAGCAGAGGGGAGCAGACGTGTTCCTGAGTGATAGCGCTCCGGCCGAAAAGATGGTTGCCGCAGCCCGGCTCTTGCACGATGCAGGGATTCAGGCAGAGTTCGGGCTGAATAGCGGGCGAATTCTGGAGGCCGACACGATCGTTCTGAGTCCTGGCGTTCCGGATGAGATTCCGGTTGTTCGTGAGGCATTGAAGGCCGGTGTTCCCGTGGTCAGTGAAATTGAAGTCGCAAGCTGGTTCTGCCCGGCACCAATCATTGCTGTAACCGGAACGAATGGAAAGACCACGACGACAACACTCATCGGCCGAATGTTTTCTGATGCGAAACGACAATCCGTTGTGGGTGGCAATATTGGCACGGCATTCTCGCAGATCATTGAAGGGATTGATGCGAGCGGCACAGCAATACTGGAGGTCAGCAGTTTTCAGCTTGACCACATACAACAGTTCAGGCCTGGTGTGTCGGTGATCCTCAATATTACTCCCGACCACCTTGATCGCTATGACCATTCATTTGAGAAGTATACGAAGTCGAAAGCCAGAATTTTTGAGAACCAGGGGAGCGGGGATGCCGTCGTGTACAACCATGATGATTCTGTGACACGATCCATTGTGGAGCGGGAGATCGATCCGGCAGTGAAGAAGCTCCCGTTTAGTTCCTCGGGCCTGCTGGATGTCGGGGCTTTTCTCCTGGATGGAAATCTGGTCATCAACCTGGACGGAAGAAGCTCAAACGTTGTTCCCGTAACTGAGGTAAAAATAAAGGGAATGCACAATCTGCAGAACGCGATGGCGGCCTCACTTGCCTCGGCCGCGATGGGGATCCCGGTTGAGTCCATTGGAGTCACACTGAAGACATTTCCCGGTGTGGAACACCGGCTTGAACCGGTCCGGGAGCATCAGGGTGTCTCGTATGTCAACGATTCGAAAGCAACCAATGTCGATTCCGTCTGGTACGCACTACAGAGTTTCGCTTCTTCCCCGATCGTCCTTCTTCTGGGCGGACGTGACAAGGGGAACGATTACGAGCGGCTTCTTCCACTCGTGAAGCAGCATGTCAAGAGCATCATCGCCATCGGCGAATCTGCCGATAAGGTCGTAAGCGCCTTTGCGGGAACCGTCCCCGTTCAATCAGCTGCCTCCATGAAAGAAGCAGTCAGAATGGCGGCGAAGGAAGCGGTCCGCGGAGACGTGGTCCTTCTATCACCTGCGTGCGCCTCTTTTGACTGGTTTGAGAACTATGAGCACAGAGGCCGGGTGTTCAAAGAGGAGGTTGAAGCACTGTGAAAGCAGCAAGGAAGCGGAATCACATCGATCTCCTGATCCTTACAACAGTCCTGATTCTGATGGTCGTTGGCCTGGGCGTGGTTTACAGCGCAAGCTCGACATGGGCATGGGAACGATATCGCGAAAGCAGTAAGCTCCTCGGCATTCATGCAATCAAAGTCCTGATCGGCATCTTTGCCATCTTCGTATTCATGCATGTGGACTACAAGGTCTATAAGAAGATTTCAAAACCTGCGCTGCTTCTGTCAATTCTTGCATTGACTGTCACACTGGCGTTCGGAGGTGAACTCAAGGGTGCCGTCCGCTCTCTGAGCGTTGCGGGGATTAGTCTGCAACCGTCTGAGTTTGCAAAGTACGCACTGGTCTTCCACCTCGCGGCGCTTCTTGCCCTCAAGCGCGACGGGGTGCGGGATCTCAAGACAGGGTTTGCCCCCCTGATGATCTGGATTGGTGTTGTCACGGCTCTGGTTCTCCTTCAACCAAATTTCAGCAATGGTGCGATGATTGCCACAACAGGGATGGTCTTGATTTTTGCAGGTCGCGTCAGGCTCGTCCACATCGGACTTACCCTGGCCGCAATGATTCCCGTCCTGGGCGCCTATCTGGTGAGCGCCCCATACCGGATCGACCGTCTGAAATCATTTCTCATAGGATCCGGTGAAATCAACTATCAACTCAAACAGGGGATTATCGCTTTTGGAAGCGGTGGCATCCTCGGCCTCGGTCCCGGGCAGAGCCGCCAGCGGGATTTCTTTCTCCCCGAGTCGTACGGTGATTTCGTGTATTCGATTATCGGAGAGGAGTATGGACTGATCGGGAGCTTGTTTGTCATGCTCTTGTTCTTCGTCATCATGCTGAGGGGACTGAAGATCGCAAAGTACGCACTGGATGACTTCGGCCGGCTCCTTGCAGTTGGAATCACCTCATGCATCACGATGTATGCTCTGGTTAACGCGGGCGTAACACTCGGGTTGCTTCCAACGACAGGATTACCCATGCCGTTTGTCAGCTATGGCGGCTCTTCGATGTTTGTGTCATCCATTGCTATTGGAGTGT
>DAIPLH010000288.1:0-4429 GCA_036769325.1 Bacteroidota bacterium | reverse complement strand
GTCCCCGAACATGTGTAAAGGATGTCACTGGTCTGTACAACCAAGGGAGGGGGAAATGGTTCGATCCTTGCTAGGGGGTGAGTTCATGGAAATTCAAATTGAGACATTACACTATTTCTGGAACATCAATGCTTTTTCCGTCAAAAGATGGATGTACAGGATCTACTGAGATCGTCATATAGAATGCTGTCCTATCAGTGTTAATCTACTTTTTTTCTGTACAATCAGTGTTCCCTCTTCTGACAAACCTGCTATCGCCGTATCCTGAAAAAAACAGACCAGCACGTACCGTTCCCAGGAGTTGTGATCAGGTTTGCAGTTGCTCCCAGGGCATGAGCACGCATGTGGAGGTTGCGGAGTCCGTTCCTTGTCGTGTGGGCGGAGGAATCAAAGCCCCTGCCGTTGTCTTCAACGAGCAGCTTCAGCATGGAATCTTCAAACGACAGGCGCACAACGAGGGTGGTGGCCCCGGAATGCTTTACGGAGTTTGTGATCATCTCCTTGAACATCAGCCAGAAATTCTCCTTGACCACAGGGGAAAGAGACGCATGGTTCGGACTGCCCTGCATTTCGATGCTGTGGTGCATCCCTTTTGCCTCACAGAGGTCAGACGCATAGCGCCGGCATTTTGCGAGCAGAACCTCCCAGGTATCCGGTGTGGGGTTGAGCGACCAGACAATGTCATCGAGAGAGGCCTGGACAGTTGTCGAGCTCTCTGCGATTCTTCGGAGGAGGCGCTGCGTGGTTCCTGTTCCTTCCTCGGCAGCAGCGGCTTCGGCCAGATGTGTAATACCGCTCAATGTTCCTCCCACGTCGTCATGGAGATCCCTTGCAATTCTAAAGCGCATCCGTTCGAGGGCGAGAATCCCCGAAACTCTGTATCTGTAGAATCCCCAGAGCATACCGGCAACGATCATTGCTATAGAAAGAAAGAACCACCATGTCCGCCAGAAAGGGGGTGAGATGGAAAAACTCAGCAGCGCCGACTCTGTGCTTGCGACTCCATCATTGTTGAAAGCCTGCACCTCGAAAACATAGTCGCCGGGAGCAAGGCCGGCATAGGTGACTGAACGCTCAGCAGCCGGCGGGCTCCATTCGCCGGTTCCGCCGAGGAGGCGATGCTGGAATCGTGTCTCCCGTTCATCCTTGAAACTCAGACCGACGAATCCGAGGGTAAGTGCGTTCTGATCGTATGGGAGCTCGATCTCTGAAAGGATGTCATAGGGTCGTGAATTCACAAAGAGCTCGGTAATGTACACCGGTGGTGGCACCCTGTTCTCTGTCGCACTTGCCAACTCATGCAATGTAAGTCGATAGGTTACGGGGCCGCCGCCCAGGGACCATGCATAGTTGTTCGGAACAAGACCACACACGTAGATAATCTGTCCGACGAGGTCCTTGACTGGCTTCATCGGTTTCATCTCTCTTGCATCGACTCCCTGTAGCCCTGACCCTGTTCCCACCCACCAGGTCTCATCGGTGTTGTCGGCAATGGAATAAACACCATTGCTGATGAGTCCTTCGTCAATCGAGATGTGGTGAAACCGTTCGTCTGCGTACGCATGGAGACCGCCATATCGTGTCCCGATCAGAATCCGTCCGTTGCGATCTGCAGCCATGGAACGAATGCATTCATCCGCCAACCCATCTGCTTCCCCAAGTCTCTTCATCTTTACTCCCGGGTCGTCGAGCTGAGCTCCGGGAATTACGGATATTCCACCAACAACCCCTCCGCACCAGATGTCTCCGTTCTGATCCTCAGAGATTGCGCGAATGTCTGTGCTTGGCAGACCATCCTCTGTTGTGAACCTGCGGAGCAGGTCGAAGTTCTGGTCATACACGGCAACGCCAGCGCCGCGCACCAGAAACCAGAATCGCGTCTGACTGTCGATGAAGCGAAGACCATCGATCTCCGGTCCATAGTCAATTCCCTTTCTGCCTTTCCCGATCAGCCGGAGGTCTGAAGGATGACCCGTGCGCACCTCATAGCCCACAGTATTTCCCTCCACCGTCCACATCCACAATCTCGCGCTCTGGTCTGTTTGGACCGAGGTGGGGATATCATGGTACTTTGCAGCGCTCATATGGAGATGTTTCTGCCATTCCCCGTCTTCTCTCTTCCAGAATTCCCACAGGCCATCTCCGGAACAGACCCACAAATGGCCGGCGGCATCTGTTGCCGCAAGCGACAGCACCGAGAGCTGGACGGTGTTTGGAAACTCCGGGATCTGAAACGAAAGTATTCCCCTGGTCGACAACTTTGATATCCCATTACCTGCGCAGGAGAACCAGAAGGTACCTTCATGGTCGACCAACCCCGCCCCAACGACATCATTCGCGAGCCCGTTGATTGTTGAATAGAGGGAAACGGGTCCGCCTCGTTTTGGAGTTCGAAGCAATCCATTTCTGGAGCAGATCCAGAGATTTCCAGTTCCATCATCGACGATCTGTTTGAAACCGCCAGACCCAAGATTCCGCTGTGAGACAGGCTTATCGTGTCTGAACTCTACAAGCAGGCTGTCTTCGGTTCCCAGCCACACCGTGCCGTCAGTTTCTGCCAGCATGCAATCCGGCGCACCGATGCCGAGTTGCTTCAGGTCGATTGTCCGTACGCTCAGATCCCGGATGGCAATGATATGAATGTTGCCCATGGAACCAACCCAGACCTCGTTGCTGTCCGGCTGTACCAGGAAGTACCCCGGGATGTCCATACCGTCGGCGCATACTCTGTGAATGTTACCGTCGCGAATCACGATGGTTTCTTGTGCAGTCCCACACCAGAGATCTCCATTCGTGTCTTCCAGAAGGGCGACGATGCTGCTCAGACCGGTCGTGGAATCCCGGATGGTTCCAATCTTGCCATTCTCGAGACGACAGATACCTTCCCCCCACGCCCCAAACCACATGACTCCCGGATGTGCACGGCTTTCAGTCATGCAGGTAATGTAGTTCGATGCGAGCCCTTCAGTGGTGCGGTAGTCTTCAAAAGACCTGCCATCGTATCTGCTGACTCCTTCCGCAGTGGCGATCCACAAGTAGCCGCGGCTGTCCTGTCCGAGCGCCAACACGTCATTCGAGACGAGTCCTTCATTGATCCCATACGTTTGCAGCGACAGGTTTTGCGACAATGCAGACCCTGCGCAGAGCATGGAAAGGAAAAGTAGACACAACGATAAACGCACCTGGGGCACCGGATCTTTCATGGGAGGAGAGATACCAATTTCAAAAGATACGCGCCCTTGTCGAGAACCTCAAACATAAACTCACTTGATCGGGTATCGGCCCGGCCCGATGAAGAAATCCACACGGCCTAGCGGATCCTGAAGGTAAAGGGAACTTTCACCATTGACGGAACCGGTCCGCCGCCAATCCCTATTGCAGGAGAATACCGGCTTTTCATCGCTGACTCGAGGGCCGCTTCCTCGAAGAGAATTGAGGAACTGCGGGTGACATGACCTGTCAGTGGCTTCCCGAATTCATCCAGATGCACGATAACGATGGCAGCCCCCTCGATGCGGAGCTCGAACGCAAGATCGGGATATTCGGGCTCCGCAAGCCAGATCAGGGTCGGGTCGCGCGCAAAGGTCTCTGTTGGATTGATGTTATCAATCCTGGATGGTGAAGGAGAAAGAGTGAGCAGTGTTGCAAGAATCGTAAACATTGTGGTCTCCGATTGATTGAGGGGAACCGTGGACGTATCGTCATTTCATCTTCGAAAATACGTGTGGGGCACCACTGGCTCAAGGCATGGATATGTCTTTTGGGGCTTGATCAGGCCTGGTCAACAGAAATCGCGGAGACGCGGAGAACGCAGAGAACACGCAGAGTGTTGAGCGTTTCTATTTCCAAAATCCCTCAGCAATCCCTCTGCGATTTCTCTGCGTCCTCTGCGCCTCTGCGTTAAAAAACTAGGAATGTCGTCCCGTGAGCCTGAAAGACATGAACATGCCTTGAGGGCAGATTCGTCGGTCGATACCTTGGATGCCATACATGGATCATGTGGATCCAATCCTTCTCTCACATTCACCACACGAGGTCTGCTATGGTATTACGAATCAACGATCAGGCGCCTGATTTTACCGCGGAGACAACCGAAGGGACAATCCGATTTCATGAATGGATTGGAAACAGCTGGGCAATTCTTTTTTCTCATCCCAAGGACTTCACCCCGGTTTGCACGACGGAACTTGGCTATATGGCACGGCTGACGCCGGAGTTCTCGAAGCGCAATTGTCGGATCATCGGGCTCAGTGTCGATCCCGTTGAAAGCCACAGGCGGTGGGCAAAGGATGTCCTTGAAACACAGGGGTACGCGATCAATTACCCGATGATTGCGGACACGCATCTCTCGGTTTCGAAACTGTATAACATGCTTCCCGCCGAAGAGGGTGGGACATACGAAGGCAGGACCGCTGCCACGAATGCGACC
>DAIPLH010000287.1:0-4434 GCA_036769325.1 Bacteroidota bacterium | reverse complement strand
TATTGCTACGGCAGGACGAAGGGCAAAAGCTTCCGGAGAGACTCCCCGGACGGAGACATTCCCCATGTCCTGTGATTCCTTCTTGATAAGATTGATCACGGTATACACCTCAGCAGAGGCCACAGGTTTTCCGCTCGGGAGGACCGCGATCTCTGAGTGCGACTTGATGATATTCGCGGTCTCTCTGTCGATCTGACTCACCAGTTCAGAAGTCGCCGCCCTTCGAAGGATGATCACGTTGTTTTCGTCGCCGCTCTCCACAAGCGTCTGCTCAAGTCCGTTGGAGAGCATCAGCACTGCAGCGAAGACAAAGACAACAAGAGCAACACCGCCCAGGGTCAGTATCGTCGTGGTCTTGCGGGTCCAGAGACTCCGCCAGGTATAGGACAAAGGAATTCGGAGCAGGTTCATAGGATTATCCGATCGCCCTGAGGCCGTCAGCGATTCTCATCCGCATTGCTTTCATCGCCGGGAAGACAGCAGCGATAAAACTGGAACCGAGGGCAACGAGGATGCAGATGCTGATGGTGAGAGCCGAAACATTGAAGATGGGAAAGAACGTTGGAAAGGCATCGGCAAATGCCTTGCAGACAGGAAATGTCATGGCGATCCCGAGTGCGGACCCGACTACGGCAATCAGAAGGGATTCGCCGCCAATCAGGCTCCCGATGCGGCGTCCGGAGAAACCAATGGTTTTGAGCACCGCATACTCACGCATTCTCTCCCGGGCGGACATGACGATGGTATTGGCAAGGACCAGAAGAATAATCCCGACAATCACAAACGAGATCACTTCAAGGGAAGTAATAATGGCGCTCGACATTGAAACGAAGCTCTGCTGAAATTCCTTCTCCGTCTCCGTCGTTGTGCCCGCCCGTGAGTTCTTGAACAACTCATCGACTCTCTGGGCCACCTGCGGCATCTGATTGACATTCTTGACTTTCAGGATATACCAGCCGATGTTTCCAGCCCGTGATGGTTGGACTGCCCGCACGCTCTCGTCAAGATAAGCCCAGTGGAACAGCATCTGCGTCTCGTCAATGGTTTTGTCGCGTCCGTGGTAGATCCCACGCACGACAAATTCCCACGACCCGGGATAAATATCGCCTTCCATGGGGATGACGTCGCCAATCTTGAATCCATGTTCATTGGCGAGCTTTGCGCCGATCACGCACGCGTTTCGTTCCTTCTTGAATGCTTCAAACTGGTCAGGTGGGAGAATGAACTCCGGAAACAAATCGAAATAGGTTTCGGGATCGATCGCCATACGGGGAAAGAAATTCTCCCATTTGTTTGGGTCGCCATAAATCCCTCCAAACCAATTAGCGAATGACACATCATCCACCCCTGGTACATTGAGAATCTGGTCACGGTAGGAGAGAGGCAAAGTAAAGATGAAAGAAACCGAATGGCGTGTGATCATACGATTTGCGGCGGACATCTCTACACCGGCATACCACGCATCAACGATCGTGCGCATGAAACCGAATGAAAGAACCGCAATGGAAACGCCTAAAATCGTCAGAAGCGAGCGCAGCTTGTGACGGAATGTATTTTTGAGGACTAATCTGAAAATTACCATACCATCTTCCTTACGAAAGTTCGCCCTTGTCCAGATGCCGGATCATATGTGCCTTCTCGGCAGCCCTTGGATCGTGCGTGACCATGACAATGGTCTTCCCAAATTCCTTATTCAAACGCTCCAGAAGTGTCAGGATCTCCTCTGCCGAAGTTTTGTCAAGATCTCCCGTTGGTTCATCGGCAACAAGAAGGGTCGGATCAGTTACGATGGCTCGTGCGATGGCCACACGCTGTTCCTGACCACCAGAGAGCTGCTTCGGATAATGGTCCATCCGGTCACCCAAGCCAACGAGCGAAAGCGCCGATTCAACATGGCTCTTTCGATCTTTCTTGTTGAGGCGGGTGAGAAGGAGAGGAAGCTCCACGTTTTCATACGCCGTGAGAACCGGCAACAGGTTATAGAACTGAAACACGAATCCCACCGACTGCGATCTCCACCGCGCAAGATCTGTTTCATTCAACTTGCCGATGTCTGTCTTGTTCACGACAATCGACCCTGAATCTACTTTGTCGATTCCCGCAATAAGATTCAGCAGTGTCGATTTTCCGGATCCGGACGGACCCATGAGAGCGACGAACTCTCCCGCGGGAATGCTCAGGCTGATATTCCGGAGAACAGGGATTTCGAGACTGTCACGGAAATATGATTTTGAGACATTTGATACGTCAATCATTGATTCTCCTATCACTTGCTCCATTAAACGATGTACTTGTTCCGCGTTCCGCGTTCTGTTCTACCGTACCCGAATCTTGGTGCCGTCGGTCAATTCCGGGTTTGGACGGCTTACCACCTGATCACCTGCTGCGAGGCCTTCGCGGATTTCGATTCGGTCACCGAACCGATCCCCGGTTCGAACCGTAACCTGGCGAACAATATCAGCATTAATCAAAAACACCACTTCAGCTTCATCACGCTTGACAACCGCAGCGCTGTTTACTGTCAGCCGCGGAGTCGAGGAGCCTTCAGTGCTGTCAGGTTTTTCTGAAAGGAAGCTCACCTTCGCGCTCATCTCGGGGAGGACCCGCTCGTCCCGTTTTTGAAAGCGAACTTTCGTCAATACCGTTGCCTTCGCTCTGTCTGCAGTCGGCACAATCTTGTGAACATATCCGGGATAGCGGACTTCCGGATACGCGTCAAGCACGATCTCGCAGTACTGTCCCGGGCTGACGCGGGTGATATTTGATTCAGACACATCTGCCTCAACCTCGAGGGAAGACATGTCGGCCATCGTCACCACTGCCGATCGCGAATTAACCGATGATCCGAACGGCGCAACGATCTCTCCAACGTCCGCATCCTTCGTCAATACGGTGCCGTTGAATGGGGCCCGAATCCTTGTATTCTCAAGCGCCACACGCGCTTCATTCACTGCGGCTCGGGCTGAACCGATCGCTGCTTGAGTCCGCCACGACCGCGCCTGGGCTGCATCAAGCGCTGCCTGGGAGGTGAGCCCTGATGCAAAAAGAGTTTTCTCACGTTCGAACGACTGCAACGCATCGAGGGAATCAGCACTTGCAACCTGGAGGTCGGCCATCGTCCTCGCAAGTGCGGCCTGAACATCTTCTTCCTCAATTCTCGCAATGATTTCACCCTTCTTCACAACATCTCCCTCTTCCACGCCGAGGTAAACAAGTCTGCCTGTTGCTTTGGACGCGATGGAGGCCTTCTGTTGTGCAACTACATAGCCACTGGCCGTCAGCTGTGCGTTTGCCTCAGAAGGGTAAGTCATCGCAACCGTCACGGCATCGACTTCAACCGGGGAAGAAAAGGTCCCTGAAGCGAACACATAAATCACTGCAGCCAGGAACACCGCAGCAATTCCCGCAAAGAGCTTCCAGTTCTTAGGTTTTCCCTCGTTGTGAGAAGGCAGGCTCCGGTCAATCCGGAGCGACGAGAGGTCGGGCTTCGTTTCTCCCGTAGTCATTTTCCTTTCCAGAGTATCAGCGGTATGCATATGAAGAAAACTGCAAAAGATACAAAAAGAGGGGACTATTCACAATTCACGGTTCACGATTCACCACTCCGCGTTCCTCATCGGGGTTTCTTAGCGCTGGTCTTCTGCTTCAATTTCCCTTTGCTGAGGAGTTCCAACTGCTTTTCGTTAAGAGATTTTTCATAGGCGTATTTGATATAAGGAAGAGTAAACACTGTGCGGATCTCGAGTGGTTTCATCGAGCGAAACTCTACTTTCCCAAATCCAACGCTACCTCCCTTTTCACGGGGTTTTTTTGGAGGAGGGACATAGTCGAGAGAATTAAACATCGGTTCGCCGTCTTCCCGCCCGACGATCAGCGTCTCACCATCCGGTTTGTCCGCAGAGGGGGGGAAGGAATAAACAGAATAGAGACCGGTCCACAGCGCAAACCCCGTCCATATCGACGTGCCGATTGCGGCCAACAAAGCGAGAATGAAAAGCCATTTGAAGAGTTTTCTGATCAATTGATTTCCGGATTCAGGTTGTGAAATACGGGCAAAAGTAAGCGAACTCTGTACTGAAAGACAACACGCGTTGATGTCCAACCCCTACGGGGTTGTGGGACAACTATGCCATGTCTGTTCTAGAAGCGTTCAACCCCCAAGGGGGTTGGTGATCTCACCCATCGCCGCCTTTCAATTTGTCCTGGCTGCGGATCGCGCGGCTTGTCGACCCCGTAGGGGTCGAACGCTTCTAGAACAATAGTAGCCATCATACCAATCGGAACACCGTAGGTGTTCAACATCAGAGAACTCAAAGTTTTCTTCTCACCCAGAACAGGAAGGAGGAGGCGACCCAGCCGGCGACAAAGAAAAATCCCCCAACCGGTGTGAGAAAAACAAGCCAGCGCGCGCCCGAGAGAACATAGCCGTAGAGA
>DAIPLH010000286.1:0-4435 GCA_036769325.1 Bacteroidota bacterium | reverse complement strand
GAACGCAATCCCGTCGATTCCTGTCAGCACCTGTTGAATCTGCACAAGCCCCGACGCTGCCCGGTTTGGAAGGTCAATCTGTGTAACGTCTCCTGTGACGATCGCACGCGAGTTCGGTCCGAGCCTGGTCAGAAACATCTTCATCTGCATTGCCGATGCATTCTGTGCTTCGTCGAGGATGACAAACGCATTGTTGAGAGTCCGGCCCCGCATGTAGGCGAGAGGGGCAATTTCAATGATGCGCTTCTCGAGGTAGCCTTTGAGCTTGTCCGGCGCGATCATGTCGTCAAGTGCATCATAGAGCGGGCGAAGGTACGGATCGATCTTCTCTTTCAGGTCGCCCGGGAGAAAGCCAAGGCTTTCTCCCGCTTCAACCGCCGGCCTCGTGAGGACAATCCGTGCGGCTTCGTTGCTCTTCAATGAGGCTACCGCAAGGGCGACCGCGAGGTACGTCTTGCCCGTACCGGCCGGACCGACGGCAAACACGATATCGTTTTTCTTGACAAGGCGAACGTATCTTTTTTGTCCGGCACTCTTCGGGCGAATCATCTGGTTCCTGGTATAGAGAACCATTGAATCATCCTCATCGCGGGAAAGCGCGTCAACACCGTTTCCGTTGTTCTCGTCATGCACGGTCACGAGATTGATCACCGTTTCAACGTCGTCCGCCGTTAATGAACCATTCTTGTTCAGGATAAACAGAAGCTCTTTGAAAATCTTTTCAATATCGTGAACCTCCTGCTCTTCCCCGCGGATCGACACTACCCCGCCTCTGACAACAATGTTCGACTCAAACCGATTCTCGATGAGTTGCAGGTTTGCGTCCTGCAGCCCGAGGAGGCCAAGTGAATCCTCTCCATCAATCTTTATCTTCCTTTCAACAAGCAACGGTTTCCTCCTTCAGTTTCTTCCTGACAAAAAACAACAAACCCCCTCACCTGGTTGACAGGTAAGGGGGCTATCACTGTTCCGGCCGATTCTACGACCTTTGTCAATGGTCGTTCGTTCGTCGGTCTGAGCTCTTAGTTACCACCCTTGCGGGAGTAATAGGAATTCGCAGCGGACTTCTCTTCTGACGTCATGGGACCTGCGGCCGGGATCTTCAACTTCTGGCCAGTATGGATAACATCAGGATCCTTGATCTGATCCCTGTTGCCCTGCCAGATTTTTGGCCACATCCATGCGTTGTCGTAAATGTCCTTCTTCTTCGAGATGTTCCAGAGGCAATCCCTGTCGCGCGACCATGTTCCGACAGTATACACCTTCGCCGAACCACCGAGTGAATTCCGCATGCTTGCGATCTTTTCATTCAATGCGGCCAGACGATCATGAAACTCGGGAATAACACTGAGTTTGTTTCCCTCCAGAGTCTTCACGTCTGCCTCGAGGGCATCCACCTCAGCGCTTCTTGCCATCAGATCCGCGTCGGAAAGACGCATGAGGCCATCAGCCCGGGCTTCTGCTTCACCAATCTCAGCCCTGTACGCTGCTGCTTCTGTCGCATTCGAGCCGACAAGTGCGTACAATTCATCCTGGCACTTCTTGATGTTCTCATCCATGGCCATGGACTGAGCTTTCAGACTGTCATTCTGCGCTTTTGTTGCATTGACCGTTGCACTCGTCTCATCCCGCATCTGTGTGTACCGGTTCATCTCTGCCTGCCACTCTTCGGCAGACATTTCCTCTTCCTGTGCGGACACACTCCCCACCACGAACACGAGCGCAAGTATTGTGTAAAGCACGCTCTTGCATTTCATTGTCTTCGACTCCTTAGTGAGTATCGTATTCATTCGAGAAACCGAACGTGGTGGTTTACTGACCTATCCGTTGTCGAACAACCGCCTGGTCATCGTTGCACTTCTTCAGCATCGCTTCCTTCTCGGCCAGCTGTTTCTCGAGAGCACCCTTCTCCTGCGAGAGAGCGGCCTGTTCTTTCTGCAATGCAGCGTACTCTTCTTTGAGATTGTTCAACTGCGTCATCTCTTCTTCGTCCGGGCCCGATGAGCATCCGCTCATCGTAATAATCCCCGACGCAAAGAGGACCGCCAGAAGCAGGGGTAGTGCTCTGTGCGCTTTTCTCATTGGTAGATCTCCTGAGTTTGTACTGGTGTTGTATGAATATTCGATCAGAATCGTTGGCGCAAGCTCAGCCTTGAATTTCTCCGCCAATGATACAAAAAAAAGCAAGGTTTGTCAACCCATTGAGAAATCAGCAGATCCCCCGCTCCGCCAGACTGGTATAGTCGTTTCCGGCTATTATTATGTGGTCATGGAGCGGAATTCCTACAATCTTCCCGGTTTCTGCAAGTTGCCGGGTTATCTCCACATCCTCCCTGCTTGGTTCCTTGTTCCCGCTCGGGTGGTTGTGGACGACGATCACCGAAGCCGCCCGGTGATCGATGGCTGCCTTGAAGACCTCCCTCGGATGTACAAGGCTCGCGTTTAACGTGCCGGAAGTGAGCTCGATATTCCGGATCAATGCATTCTTGCTATCGAGGATAAGGACATGAAATTTCTCGCACGATGCGTCGCGTAGTCGCGGGACCATCACCGCAGCTACGTCCCCGGGAGACCGCACAATGACAGTCTCCTCCGTCGACTCTCCCTGAACTCTCCGGCCAAGCTCGAAGACGGCCACAAGGGCCAGGGCCTTCGCACGACCGATTCCCTTGATGCGAGTCAGCTCTTCGGCGCTCTTCGAAGCGATCCGGCGAAGACTTCCGGAATCAGCAAGGACATTGCGCGCGAGCTCTACTGCATTGCTGGCGGCATTGCCTGACCGGATCACAATCGCAAGCAGTTCAGAATCACTCAGTGCCTGCGGACCGTGGTTCAGGAGTTTTTCGCGTGGCCGCTCGTCGCTCGGCCATTGTTTGATTGAAGGGCGGGAGGAACGCTGGTTCATGATCCTCCTCCGGGAAGGTACTATTCGATGTTCATCTGGTCCACCTGTTGGATTCGTTCTCCATCGAATTGGAGCACATGGATCCAGGTGTTTACGCGGCGGGAGGTAAAACCAATATTGGAATGAAGCCCTTTGAATCTCGTCGTCGCAGCAAGTCCCTTTCTCAACGTTTCACGCTGAATGGCTCCTGCCTGCACAAGAGAAAGGAGGAGCCTCGCAGTGTCATAACCATATAACGTATAGTTCGTTGGACGCTTCTTGAATTGGGTATAAAAATGATCGACAAGCCCGGCATACGCCTGATCGTCGGGATTCACATAGGTGTCAGAATCAAAGTACACATTCGTGCAGTACCGCTTGTTGGCATCGAGTTCCGGGAAGCTGTTCCACTCCCCGGACCCCATAAGCTCGGTTTTGAAATTGAAGTACACCACCTGTGATGCTACGAGTCCAATTTCTTCCGGCATGCTGACCGGGATATAAAGAGCGTCGATTCCGTTCACAGGAATTTCGAGGCTGTCCTCCCATGGAACTTCCAGCATGACGCTGACTCCCACAGAATCCAGGAGCACGCGTGCATCGGGTCCGAGAAGTGTTTGCGCGTCGACAACGGCTGATTTCTCCAGGAGGGAATCAATGGTTCTCATGGGAATTCCGAGATGTACAAGGCCTGCGATTTCATCCCTGGTGAGAGTTCCTGTAAAGGAAAGCATCGGAGGTGTTTCCGCGAGCAATCCAGCCTTTCTGATGTTCTTCAACTGCATGGTAAAATCAGCCTGTCCCCGTTGATACCATTCCGAGGCAAGGACTTCCGCACCCAGACGGAGTGCTTCGCGGATAAATGCTTCTGCCATGAATTTCGAGTATGTGTCGATGGGCGCGAGGACTGCGAGTCGATGGTGTCCGCGCTTTTCAACCGCAAACCGGGCCATGGCAACACCCCGTGTCTCATAATCGGGATTCGCCTGAAAAATGTATTCGCCAACTGCAGCAATTCCGTTGGAATTTGCAGTCGGTGTCACTACCGGTAGCTGTCGCGCGTTTGCCAGCCCAACAACCGCAGACGCGGTATTGGAAAAAACGGGACCAATGATCGCGGTGATGGCAGGATCAGATGTGAGCTCCTGGGCGATTCGGGTTGCAACCAGAGGGTCGCGTTCGGTATCTCTCACCTCGAGAGTGACCTGCGTCCGCACGTTGGGGTCTGCATTGTGTGCATCAATGGCAAACCGGATTCCCTCAAGGAGTTCCTCGCCAATCTGCTTCACCGGTGATGAGGGGTCGTTTTTCATCAGGGGGAGAAGTGCACCGATCTTGATACTGCCCCTGCGCTCCACCGTTCCCCGTAACGCGGCAATTCTTGGTGCCAAAAGCGGGTCATTGGAATGGACTCCGATGCTGTCCAGCGCGTCCTCCGCCAATGTCGTTTCTGCAGCCCGTGCGTGCTTCTCGGCCACCTTCAACCAGAGGTAAGCCCTTTGCTTGCCGGCGGGTGTTTCATGCACCAGGTTCTTCGTTTTCACAACATTG
>DAIPLH010000285.1:0-4436 GCA_036769325.1 Bacteroidota bacterium | reverse complement strand
ATTGTTGGATTTTCGACGTAGTAGGCTGATCCCAAGGTTCCCAATTCCTCGGCCGAGAATGCAATAAAAACAAGCCCAATCGGCAATTTGTTGGATCCCAGGGCAAAGTCTTCGGCGAGTTCCAGTAATCCTGCCGTTCCGGAGGCGTTGTCATCAGCCCCATTGTGGATCTCATGTGTGTCGGGCTCAAGAGAGCCGCTCCCGGGGCCTCCCCATCCAAGGTGGTCCATGTGTGCGCCGATGACAAGAAACCGATCCTTCAAATTTTCATCAACTCCTGGAAGATAACCTATGATATTAGAAGTTGTTGCCTGCACCAGATTCACGTCGGTTTGAAGGGATACTGTAACATCTCCAAGGTCCAGGGATACTGGTTTTCCGGATTGCTTAATCGAATCCTGGAGCATTTCACAATTCAACCCGTGTGTTTGGAGAATTTCATCGAACCGGGAGTATTTCATTGAAACGATGGGAATCCCGGAGGACGAAGCGGTTTGATCAAAACTAAGGGTTACCAGATCATCTGCCGGGTCATCCTGAGGGCCAGTCACAATGACCAGGGCTGTCGCTCCGTGATCCCGTGCCACACGTGCTTTCGTCCTGAAAGAACCATGCTTATACCACTCGGAGTGTGGGTCGGACCCTTCCGGCGTGTATCGGAACACCACAAGGATCTTCCCCTCGACATTAAGACCGGAATAATCGTCATACCCCAGGTCAGCAGCTGACACGCCATAACCGGCAAACATCAGTTCTCCGGTCACGGTGCCATTCGATGAGAATCCAAGTGGCCTGAAGTCCACATCGGGAACGAGCTGCATGCCTTCGGGGCCGATACTCTTTCCCTTGAATGCGAGTGAGTTCGACGCCCCTAATTCAACCCCCGAAGCGAACTCGAAAGGCTGGAAAAACGTGCCGTTCGTGCCGGCAGGCTGGAGTCCCCAACGCTGAAAATGATCGGCAATGTATTCTGCAGCCAACTTGTTTCCTTCTGTTCCGGATCCACGGCCCTCCAGTTCATCGGAAGCCAGAAACCTGACGTGGGCTTTGATATCTGCTGCACGAATTTCCCGTTGAGTGTCTCCGGCTGAAAGGAATTCTGATGCATTCAGGAACAACAGAGTAAGCATGAAATAACGCATCAGATTTCCCTCGTTTCAAGAATTGTGATTACTTCTACAGGAATTCCTGTCTGGCAGACACTCGACACTCCCTGCAGCAATCGTACTTTTACTGTCGCCTGCAATTTGTCTTTCCAGAGTGGAGCTGCCGCCTCGCCGGATGGCTCATACCGTTTTCCATCGGCGGAGACCAGAACCCAGCAACCGGTTTCAATATCGAGAAACTCAATAGTACCGGAGACGACGAAAGAATTGTCAGATCCCTGATCAGCCGTCTCCCGGGTGATCCCACAGGCACTAAGGGAGAGGAGTGTGAAGAGCAGAACCGGTATCACTCGCCTCATTCATCTACCCACTCGGCAATGAAAAGATTTGTCTCGCCCCTGACTTTTCCGTTTCTGTTTGAGGCAAAGACAAGGTTCTTGCCGTCACGCGTGAACATTGGGAAGCCATCGAATGTCTCATTCATGGTTACCCGCTGAAGGTTCTTTCCATCAAGAGTGATGAGATAGAGATCGAAATTCCGTCCGCGCGGGTCTGCCATGTTTGATGCAAAAATAATCCGATTGTTATCCGGATGGAAGAATGGGGCAAAGTTCGCAGCCCCATTGTTCGTGATCTGCCTCTTCCCGGATCCGTCGGAATTCATCACAAACAGCTCCATCCTTGCCGGTCGAACCTGGTGCTGGCTGAGCAACTTCAGATACTCGGCCGACTCAGCCTCATCGGTGTAATGCCATGCCCTGTAGACAATCGTCTTACCGTCCCATGAGTAAAAGGCTCCGCCATCATACCCTGTCTCGTTGGTCAGCTGCAGGAGGTCGGATCCGTCGAGGTTCATCGAGTAGAGATCGAGATCTCCGTTTTTTGTAGAGGTAAAGACGATGCGGTTTCCGGTTGGCGACACTGTTGCCTCAGCATCATAGCCCGGAGAAGAAAACAGGGTGCCGAGGTTTTTTCCGTCTGCATCGCACGTGAAGATATCAAACTCGGGATAGACCGGCCAGACATATCCTTTGGAATAATCCGGTTGGGGAGGGCAGGTCGCTACAGAGGCATGCGTTGATGAAAACAGGACCCGTTTGTCTCCCGGTAGAAAATACCCGCATGTGGTCTTTCCTGTTCCTGTGCTGATAAGATGTGTTTTCTGTGTCTTCAGGTCGTAGATGAACTCCTGGTCACACTGAAAGGAATCACGCGTTGACTGAAAAATCAGCCTTGACTCATCGAAGGAAAAATATCCCTCGGCGTTCTGACCACCAAAGGTCAATTGCCGGATGTTCCGGAGTCTTGTTTCGCCGGAAACAATGAGTTCTTGTGAGTCGCTTTGTCGAGGTGTGAATGCAAGGGCGAGAAAACATAACAGGGAAGAAAAGATTGAGTACTTCATTGACCCTTTCACTTGTGGAGGCACGTAAGCAGTAGATTCAGCAATAAAAGCGAAGCAAGTCGCAAGTCACTATGAATTTAGGGTAGAGAAGTTGGAAAAGCAACAGTCCGTTGCAACCAGACTGTGTTCCTTGCTTCTCGCGCAATGGCTGAATATATTGTCAAGCCCCCTTCAGTCCTTTCATTTTTCGGAGTCGTTCATGGCCTTTTCTGGTCGCACCGTAATCGTCACCGGCGGTACCGGTGCTCTTGGTGTTGTTGCGGTACGTCGCTTCGCCGCGTTGGGGGCCAATATCGCAATCCCGTTACATTCTGCACAGGAAAACTCATCGCTTGCTGAACGTTTCAAGCTGGAAGAACAGCGCCTCGCAACGAGAACTACGGATCTCACCAATGAGCAGGAAGTTCAAGGCTTCGTTCAGGAAGTCATGCGCCGATTCGGCCGGGTTGACGTTCTGATCAACGCTGCCGGCGGTTACGCAGGGGGAACGATGATCGAAGAAACTCCGCCGGACGAAGTCCAACGTTTGTTTCGCCTGAACACATTGTCCGCGTTCAACATGTGTAGTGCTGTGTTGCCGGAAATGAAGAAAGCGCGATACGGTCGGATCATCAATATCGCTTCGATGACTGCCGTCCATGTACAACCAAATGCGGGCGCGTATACAATTTCAAAGCGTGCCGTGATCACGTTGACGGAAGCGATTGCGGCAGAAACCAGGGGAAAGGGGATTACGGCAAATGCAGTAGCACCGGGAACCATCCTCACGGAAGCAAACAAGGCGGCCATGCCCTCATCGGATCAGTCAAAGTGGGTTACACCCGATCAGGTTGTAGACGTTCTTCTCTTCCTTGCATCCGGAGAATCAGGGGTTGTTTCCGGAAGTCTCATCAAGATCCCCTGAGGGATACACCACGCAGCTACGAATTGATTATTCTTCGGAAAACCGATACCTTTTTGTAGTTACGTGAGACTGAGAAACGGATTTTTGAATAGGACCTACATACGGGAACGAAAAGAGGCAGGCTTCTCATCACGCGCCTGCCTTTTCTGTTCCAGATAAGGAGTTATGGACCAGAAGCAAAAGATTGCTGAAGACATGAAGCTTGCCATGAAGGCCGGAGACAAGGTCAGGCTGGAGACCCTTCGTTCGCTCAAAGCTGCTTTGATGGAAAAGGAAATTGAAGCGCGCGGCAGCGGCAAGACGATGTCGGATTCAGACGCAATCGCCGTCATGATGAGCATGGCAAAGAAGAGGCGCGAATCGATTGATCTGTTCAGCAAGGGAAACAGACCAGAGTTGGCTGAACAGGAGCAGCGCGAGCTGGATATTATCCAGGAATATCTCCCGCAAATGATGACGCCTGATGAGATCGCGGAGGTCATTGAACGCATTGTTCAGTCAACGGATGCACGATCTCCTGCAGATTTCAGCAAGGTCATGCCCGCGGTCATGAAGGAGGTCAAGGGCAGGTCGGACGGTAAAGTCGTCCAGGAACTTGTCCGGAAGAGGCTCGGCGGAGCCGTTTCAGGCGGGTAAGAGTGAACTTCGAAGACGCTTCGACGAAACTGGAATTTCAGAAGGTTCTGAAGTATGTGGTGCGTCACGCGACTTCGGAACCGGGCCGGTCCCTTCTCCTTTCCACTCCAATTCTCACAGATGTGGCTTCTATTCGAAGTGAGCTTGCCCTTGTTACGGAAATGAAATCGCTGATCGAGGGCGAAGGAGATCTCCCCCTTGAGGAAGTGAAGGACGTTGGCGGGGCAGTCCGCCGTGCATCAATCGCCGGGTCGATACTGAGTGTGAAGGAGCTTCTGGAGATTGCCGGTGCACTGCGTGTTGCGAGGATCATGCGCTCCTTTTTCTTCCGGCACAGGGAAACAATCCCGTCTCTGTGGGGAATGTTTGAGTCTCTCTACACCGA
>DAIPLH010000284.1:0-4452 GCA_036769325.1 Bacteroidota bacterium | reverse complement strand
GTCCGCGTAACCCGGACTTCCCGGGTGGTGAATATTCGAGACCAGCTCCGGCCTTTTCTCGATGAGCCACCGTGCACGTGCGTTCAGTTCCGGGATTTTTTCGAGCACCTCCGGCATCAGGACTGTTGTGGCACAAAGCGGCAGCAATCCCACCATTGACCGGACTTTGAGGCGCAAAGCGCTCCCATCCGGCTGTCGAAGCACATCGTAGAAGAAGCCATCTTCCTCATCCCACATTTCATCCTGCTGATCTCCGATCCGATCCATGGCGGCCGCAATCCAGATGAAATGCTCAAAGAATTTCAGCGTCATGTCGCCGTACGATGGATCATGCATCGTCAGCGCCAGTGAGATCTCCAGCATGTTTTGTGAGTAGAGGGCCATCCACGCAGTCCCGTCAGCCTGCTCCAGATGTCCGCCCGTAGGGAGTGGAGAGCTGCGATCGAATACACCGATGTTATCCAGTCCGAGGAACCCGCCCTGAAACACATTCTTGCCGGTGAGGTCCTTCCGGTTCACCCACCACGTGAAGTTCAGGAGCAATTTCTGGAACACGGGTTTGAGGAATGCGAGGTCGTCTTCTCCGCGCTGAAGACGATCGTGCAGGTATGTGGAGATCGTTGCCCACGCATGAACCGGCGGGTTGACGTCGCCGAAATTCCACTCATAGGCCGGTATCTGTCCGTTGGGATGCAGGTACTGTTCGCGCAGCATCAGATCGAGCTGGTGTTTGCCGAACGTAGAATCTACAAGGAGAAGTGGATGGATGTGGAATGCCAGGTCCCAGGCCGCATACCACGGATACTCCCACTTGTCAGGCATGGAGATGACATCGGCGTTCACCATGTGATACCACTGGTCGTTCCGGGAAGCGGGGCGTTTGTGTGAGGCAAGGGGATTTGATCCACGCTCGGAGAGCCATTCCTCGATGTCAAAGTTGTAGTACTGCTTACCCCACAACATCCCCGCAAGGGCCTGCCTGAAAACGTTACGTTGATCGTCATTGAAGGAGGACGGGGCTATCGCATTGTAAAATTCGTCCGCCTCCTGCCTGCGTGCAACGATGGTCCTTTCGAATTCAGGACCGAACTGATTTGCTCCCGGGGCACGGTCGTTCAGGCGCAACCGGACGCTGGCAGACGCACCGGGACGCATGGAAAGTTGATATTGTGCCGCCGCCTTGGTCCCGGTCATCCCCGGGTTCACAGCATCCTTGCGTCCGTGTACGACGGCGTTGTGAATGCCGTCCTTGACGTATGGTGTTTTGTTTGGAACACCAAAACAACGCTCGGTGTTCGTTTCATTTTCTGTGAAGAGCAACTCTGCTTTCCCATCCACGTGAAGATATCGCGTGCCCAGGTCTTTCTGCGACGCTTCAATCACAGCAGCACCCTTGCCGGCATTGCTTCGTTTCATCACAGGCCTGTCCGTATTTTCGTGCCATGACCACGTATTGCGAAACCACAGTGTGGGGAGCAGCCGGAGTGCGGCGGGTTCCGACCCGCGATTGTGAACTGTGATCTGAACCAGGATGTCTTCAGGCTCGCCCTTGGCATACTCGACAACAACGTCGAAGTAGCGGTCTTCATCAAAAACGCCGGTATCGAGAAGCTCATATTCGGCATCATCCCTCCCGCGTCCTCGGTTCTTGTCAACGAGATCACTGTAAGGATATGCCGCGTGCGGATACTTGTACAGGTACTTCATGTACGAATGCGTGGGAGTGTTGTCAAGGTAGAAGTAGTATTCTTTGACATCCTCGCCGTGGTTGCCCTCGCTGTTGGTCAGACCGAAGAGTCGCTCTTTCAGGATGGGATCCTTCCCGTTCCACAGCGCAAGAGCAAAACAGAGAATCTGATGGTCGTCAGAAATCCCTGCGATCCCATCTTCTCCTCTCCGGTAGGCGCGCGATCTGGCCTGGTCATGCGAGAAGTAGTCCCATGCGTTACCGTCTTCACTATAGTCTTCCCGCACGGTCCCCCATTGCCGCTCGCTCAGGTAGGGTCCCCACTTTCTCCAAGCAACTTTGGCTTCATCGGCCTCGTGGAGCCGTGATAATTCTTCCATGGTTCCCTCCGTTGTTTTCATGCGGTGCAGCGCCTAACTGGCCGTTAAAAATGCAATCGCGAATTGGAGCAGATGTGATTCGCGATAATTCGCGTAGATTCGCGGTTCAATCAAAAAACCAACCGCGAATTGACACGAATCGCGGTTCAACCAAGAATAGTTTGGTTATCGTTCCCACTCAAAGCAGGGTAGTCAGGAGAAACGCGATGACTGTCGCAGAAACCGTAACAACCAGTCCCGGCAACATGAAGCTATGATTGAGCAAGTACTTTCCAATCTTTGTCGTTCCGGTTTGATCAAAGGAGACCGCCGCAAGGATGGTTCCATAGGTTGGGAGGAAGAAGACGCCGTTCACAGCGGGATAAAATGCAATCAGGAGAGGTGCAGACAGGCCCAACGCAACACCAACGGGCATCAGGATCGCCACAGTTGCCGCGGCACTGAAGAGAAGAGTCGAAAGGAGAAAGAGGCCCACACCAAAAGCCCACGGGTAGACCTCCACAAGGCTGGCAATACCACCCACGATCTCTTCTCTGTTTCCCTCAAAGAATGAAGCCCCCAGCCAGGCTATCCCAAGAATGGAGATAACCGCCGTAATGCCGCTCCGCATAATAGCCCCCTTCAGGGTGTCTTCAGGGGAGGCTTTGAAGAAAATCATGATCAATCCGGCCACGGCAATCATCACGATCATGATCGCCATTCCCATCTCAACCTGATCGGTTTGCATTTCGCCTTTGATGACCACGTCATACGAAGGGCGCATGCCAGGAAACATGCCGATCAGGACAACCACAACGATGGCGGTAAGAAAGAGAAACGTGGAGCCGCGGGCATTGAACAGCTTCTTTCCTCTGAAGACCGCGGTCTCCTGCGAAGGTGCCACGGTGCCGCTGGCGAGCCGTTGCTGGTACACCGGATCCTCACTCAATTTCTTCCCGCGCCAGGCAACACTGAGAGCACCGATCACGACTGCAAGAAACGTGGAAGGGATTGTAATCGCGAGCACCTGAGTCAGCGAGATATCCGATCCTGAAAGAATACCGATCATAGCCACCGTTGCAGCAGAGATCGGCGATGCGACGACTCCCTGCAACCCGGCGATTACACTGATCGAGAGGGGGCGCTCGGGACGGATGCCTGCCTTTCGTGAAACCTCGGCAATCACGGGCAGAAGCGCATAGATCACATGTGTGGTGCCCGATGCGAAGATCAGGAAATAGGTGACAACAGGCGCTACAAAGGTGATGTACTCCGGACGTTTCCGCATGATCTTCTCGGAGACCGTGACCAGGTAGTCCAGACCTCCGGCTGCCTGCATGGCGGCAAGTGCTGTGATCACCGCGAGTATCATCCCTAGAACGGGGCCGGGAATTCCCCCGGGCGGAAGCCCAAGAACGAACACGAAGATGACGAGGCCGACCCCGGCGATTGTTCCGAGGCCGATTCCGCCGATGCGTGCGCCCACGAGGATGCATGCAAGGAGTATTGTTAATTCTAGCCAAACCATGACTGAGAATTACTCCAGTTTCACAAGGCTCAGATCAAAGTCTGCAGCCGTGTCTGAAAGAAGTGCGTGCCGCCAAGCTCGCCAAAACGGTCAAGAGTTCCAAAACCATAGACAAACTCTACGCGAACGTTACCGGACAAATGCCAGTTGACCATTGAGGTCAACCGCCAGAATTTCCCTCCCTGCAGGAGGCCACCGTCAAGATCGATATAGGAAAACCGGAGAACGGCTTCCCATGCCCCGGGGCCGCCATCAAAGACTGTCCTTGAGGGCGAAATCGTTTTGAAGTAACCTCCAATAACGCTGTAAGGACGCGTCTCGCCGGTGATGAACCAGCACACGGCGACATCACCACCGTGAAACAGCGGGTTCCCTGCCTGAGAGGAACTGACCCGCTGGAGAAAATACTCACTGCCAAACAGCAACGGACCCACCCTGTAATACGCATCAATCGAACCCATATTGGTATGGTGGGCTGCAAAACTGCCCGTATCGATGAAGTAGGGAGAAAGGAACAATTCGGGACGGGAACGGAGGCGCAGCATTCCGTCATCAACCACACCGTACCGCCCGTTGAGGCCAAGGTGTACCAGACTTCCCTTCTCTTCCGAAAGAACGGGCAACCATATAAGCCGTGCGATGAACTGGTTCTGGTACGACGTAAACGACTGGCTATCGGAAAGCCAATCGGTATACCACCCAATGGTATAGAGCCATCTGTGACCTGGGAAGTACCCCAGCCATTTTAGCCCGTCAGCAAGAATGGGAATCGTCGCATCATTGATTGGCGCCCTCTCCATTGCCCAGTTTGAGTAACCCGTCATCACCTTGTTCAGCGAGAACCCTTCCTTCGTGCGGCCGATGAAGAGATGACCCCA
>DAIPLH010000283.1:0-4455 GCA_036769325.1 Bacteroidota bacterium | reverse complement strand
ACAGGTGATACCGGTGTAGGCACGCCTCATCTCCATTTCGAAATCAGGGACCCCGCCAACCAATTTGTCAACCCGCTACGATGCCTTTCGTTTCCAAACAGTGACACCATTTTGCCAAGCGTCCGGAAGATCGCCGTCAGCCCCATCGGAGCTTCGGGCATGGTTAACGGCTCATGGAAACCTGCAATATACAACCTGAGGGACGATGGGAAGGGGGTCTATCAGGTCCGTAGCACAATCCAGATAGACGGGTCGGCAGGGTTCGGCATTGACATACGCGATCGTTCCCAGGGAACGTACTACCGGCAGGGCATCCATTCCCATCAACTGTTTGTCGACGATGTCCTGTTCTACTCAGTTGAACTCAACCGTGCCCCGGCGGAGAACTCTCATCACAGCGGCTTGTATTATGACTGGGACCTCCTCGACGCAGGGCAGGGACGTTTTCATCGCCTCTACAGCACTCTTCCCAACGATCTCTGGTTCTATTCTCCGCGCGTAGATTCTTCCGGGGTGATCAGTCTCTCCCGATTCAAGGAAGGCCCTCATTCTTTCAGGATCGTTTCGACTGACAGAGGCGGAAATTCAACAACCGTTAACGGAAAATTCGTCCTTCACAATCTCCCGAAGATTACAATCACCGAGGCAAACAGTCTTTTCAGTGTTTCCTTCCAGCCAGCGACCGGCGTCAGGTATGCGCATGTCTCGACCCGCACGGACAAGAACCTGAAATGGTCAACGTTGACCAAACCTCTTGCGGAATTCGGAAACCCGCTCGAAATCGATGCGCAAGGGATTGTGACTCTGAAGATCGTGGCGGAAGATCCCTGGGGTGCAAAGTCTCCTCCGCAAGTGTATCAACGCGCGCCCCTGAAGGCACAACTGGTTAAACTAACGGTAACACACGAACTCGCAAATGGGTTCATCCGAATCCACGTCAGAACAGAAGGTGCACCAGGAAAATTACCAACTGTGGAAGTTCATGAAGGCGAACTGCAGCGGGAACTTCCGGTCTCCCCTGTCGATATTGACTATTTTACGGCAACCCTCGTTCCAGCCGATACCATTGGCGGCCTGCGTCGTGTCCTTGCATGGGTTGAAGCCGGCGAGACCACCGTTTCAGCCTCTGATGAGTTTGAGATCTATCCTGTAAAAGCGGGTAGTTCGGGGACATATCTCATCGATGACGGCAACTTCGTTCTCTCTTATGAGCCAGAGTCCGTTCTGAACACAACCTTTGTGGAAGTTAAGAAGACGTCATTCGACGGCGCGGTCTCTTATGTCCTCGAACCGGCAAACACCGTCCTGAACCGGGGAATTATTGTTGGAATGAGAAACAGTGGCAGCACTTCGACATCCGGACTTTTCTCTTATACGAGGCGCGGGTGGACATTGCTTGCAGCGAATCAGGAAATGATCAGCAACATGCTTACCGGCCGCATCACGCAGACGCTTGGCGAACTCAGCATCGTCGAAGACAACACACCCCCTTCACTGTCGAACGTTCGAATTCGTCAGGTAAGGGAGGCTTATCCGCTCGTCTCTTTCCGCTTTGATGACAGCTTCTCCGGCGTTGAATACAACGAGCTAAAAATGTACATTGACGAAAAGACCGTGATCCCGGAGATCGACGGAGAACACAATCGGGCCGTCTACCAGACAACAAAACCTCTGGAAAAGGGGCAACACCTCCTTGCAATCCGCATCAAGGACAAGCTCGGTAATCAGCGTGAATTCACAAAGAAGTTCACCGTTCGGTGAATATCACCACGAAGGCACTAAGACACTAAGCTGAGAAGGATCAGTCATTCGGTCATTTTAGGTTTCGGGATTGGTGCTTCCTTCGAAATTCGGATTTTCGATATTCGAATTTTAACAACGCTCCTTTCTTGGTTCTTTGGTGCCTTAGTGCCTTCGTGGTGTCTGTTCTCTTCACAACTCCTTGTCGCATCATACGTCGTCCTGATACCTCCCGTTCTCCGACGTCGGTTGCTCCCGCTGGAGAATCATTTGCCCATGTTAGCGTGAATTAGACCCTATGCCCCTTTCAAAGACATACGAACCAAAGCAGACGCAGGAACAGTGGTACCGGTTCTGGGAGGATCACGGATTGTTCCGCGCGACCGTCAATCCTCAGAAGCAACCTTATACCATCGTGATCCCACCGCCGAATGTCACCGGCGTTTTGCACATGGGCCATATGTTGAACAACACCCTGCAGGATGTCTTCATCCGCTTCAGGAGAATGATGGGATTTGAGGCTTGCTGGATTCCCGGAACGGATCACGCGGGAATTGCAACTCAGAATGTGGTTGAACGCTCCCTGATGAAAGATGGAATGAGCCGCCATGACCTTGGCAGAGAAGAATTCGTCAGACGAACATGGGAATGGCGCGCAAAGTACGGCGGCGTCATCACCGAGCAGCTCAGAAAGCTCGGTGTCTCCTGCGATTGGGATCGGGAAAAGTTCACGATGGACGAAACCCTATCAGGAGCCGTCAGAGAGGTTTTCGTTCGACTCTATGAAGATGGTTTGATCTACAAAGGAAAGTACGTCATCAACTGGTGTCCGAAGGATCACACGGCCATCAGCGATGACGAGGTTACCTTTGCAGAGACGAACGGAAACCTGTATCACATCAGATATCCACTGAAAGCGAGTCAGTCTTCTGTCACAGTTGCAACAACCCGGCCGGAAACAATGCTTGGCGATTCGGGGTTGGCGGTTCATCCGGGTGATGATCGGTACAAGAATTTGATCGGCCAGACGGCTGTGTTGCCTCTTGTCGGAAGAGAACTACCAATCGTGGCTGATGAGTACGTTGACCCTGCCTTCGGAACAGGAATCGTCAAAGTAACCCCTGCACATGATCCGAACGATTTCGCAATCGGTGGCCGACACAAGCTCGAACAAATCAACATCTTCGATATCTCTGCCAGAGTCAACGATGCAGCTCCGGAGGCATATCGGGGACTCGACCGGTTCGCTGCCCGTGAACGGGTTGTTCAGGACCTGGAGGAGCAGGGGTTTCTGGAGAAGACGGAGCCGCACGTCCACAACGTCGGCAGGTGTTACCGCTGCGACACGGTCATCGAGCCATATCTGTCCGATCAATGGTTTGTCAAAATGGCTCCCCTTGCAGCTCCCGCGCTCGATGTTGTCCTCAAAGGACATATCCGGTTTCATCCTGATCGCTGGACAAAAGTCTATGAGCACTGGATGACGAACATTCGGGACTGGTGCATCTCGCGCCAGCTCTGGTGGGGCCATCGAATACCTGTATGGTATTGCACAAACGGCGAGAGCAATAAACCGGAGTGTACCAGACCGATTGTCAGTCGCACCACGCCGCAACATTGCCCCTCCTGCAAGAGCACGGCACTTCGCCAGGATGAAGACGTCCTAGACACGTGGTTCTCCGCCTGGCTCTGGCCGTTTTCTGTCCATGACTGGCCGGAGCAGGAACGAACCGGCAAGAGTGCCGATCTTCGCTACTTCTATCCGACGAGCACATTGGTGACTGCACCCGATATTATTTTTTTCTGGGTAGCGAGAATGATCATGTCCGGTCTCAAATTCGGACCGACTTTCACAGGAACAAGTTCGCCGGAGAAAAACATCCCCTTCAGAGACGTCTACTTTACAAGCATCATCCGGGATGAAAAGGGACGCAAGATGTCGAAGTCGTTGGGGAATTCACCCGAGCCTCTCGACCTGATCGAGGAATACGGGGCCGATGCCGTTCGCTTCACCATTCTTTACCTCTCCCCTCTCGGGCAGGATGTCTTCTATTCCAGGGAGAAGAATGATCTTGGGCGAAACTTCGCGAACAAGATCTGGAACGCCGGACGGTTCCTCCTCATGAACAAGGATCAGATCGGCGAGGCCCCGACGCTGGGTGGCCTGAACAAGGATCACATGGATTTGGCAGATCGGTGGATCGTTTCGCGATACAACTCAACCGTCAAAGATGTGGTCAATGGATTGGATGAGTTTGAAGTCAACAAAATCAGCAAGTCGATCTATGGTTTTCTGTGGCATGACTTCTGCGACTGGTATGTCGAGATGGTCAAATCGCGCCTCTACGGCGGTGAACCGGAGGCAGTAAAGCAAGCCGTTGTCAGTCGTGCCTTTGATATCTTCGAGGGTGGATTGCGCTTGCTGCACCCGCTGATGCCATTTGTCACCGAAGAGCTCTGGCACAACCTGCGAAACCGGGGTCCGGAGGAGAGCATCATGCGGGCCCCGCTTGGCGTGGCAAACGAATCGCTCATCGATCTCCGTGTTGAATCTGAGATGTCGTTTGTCCAGCAGATGATTGAGGCGATCAGGACCATCCGCGGAGAGATGCGGTTGCCACCATCAACAGAGATCGAGGTGATCATGCGCAAAGGCTCATCGCAGCGGAGCGATGGCATTCACAATCCCATTGGCAGGGTTGCGGAGCTCGTGTG
>DAIPLH010000282.1:0-4470 GCA_036769325.1 Bacteroidota bacterium | reverse complement strand
CCATTGCCCTTGATACTTCAGGGAATGTTCATGTGACGGGGTTGAGTTACGGTTCAGGCTCGTATTCTGATTATGCGACAGTGAAGTACAACGGATCGGGCGCAGAGCAGTGGGTTGCTCGATACAATGGTCCCGGCAATTCTTATGACAATGCAACCGGCATCGCCCTTGATGCCTCGGGGAATGTGTACGTGACCGGAATAAGTTCCAGTTCAGGCATATCTTATGACTATGCGACCGTGAAATACAACTCATCGGGTACCCAGCAATGGGTTACTCGGTATAATGGTCCGGCGAATCAAGATGACGTTGCATCTGCCATCGCCCTTGATGTTTTCGGGAGTGTGTATGTGACTGGAACAAGTTATGGTTCAGGCACGTCTATTGACTATGCGACAGTGAAATATGACTCATCGGGCGCCCAACAATGGGTCGCTCGGTATGATGGTCCTTCGGGTTACTATGACTATGCACTTGCCATCGCCCTTGATACTTCAGGGAATGTTCATGTGACAGGAGAAAGTTTGGGTTCAGACCCATACAGTGACTATGCAACTGTTAAGTACGACGCCTCAGGTACAGAGCAATGGGTTGCCCGGTATAATGGTCCGGGGAATCAAGATGACGCTGCATCTGCCATTGCCCTTGATGCTTCAGGAAAGAAATTTCCTCCTCCACCACGTTTCCTTGAAGAGATTTGCTGTGGAACAACTCAATTGTTTCCATATCATTTCCATAGCTGTATTCACCAAGTATCCCACCTCTTTTCCACACTTACCTTAATCAGCAAATACAGGTTTCCTTCTGATTAGCTGTATCCCGTGTGCTAAGCCCAAGCACAGAATAATCAGAACATTTGGTCGAAACCCTTGATTGCCGAAATGCCCTGCGCTGTCGACCACTGACAACAGGCGACTCCAAGTGGCATGTTGTTGCCATAACGTGCTTAAACGGCGATGACCAGTCGGCGAGGAGACCGATTGGGAAGTAGGCCCCATCACTCACTTAGGGCATTGATGAATTGAGTGATGTGATCCTCAAGAGTGCTGACAATTAACTAACCACATTTGTAAAGCACTTGGAGGAGAAGAGTGGGGTATGCCCTGCTGGAGAACATTTGGGTGAGAAATCCCGGATTCAAAGCTACTGAGTTATGGAGCGCTGGAGGGTCCCAATCCTATGTCTACACAGAGGATTGGCGGATAGCCAAGATGCTGATCGGCGTGCGTGGCCGTTGCGCCATTTACTTTCGTGGTCATCACCCCGTTGCATGGCAATTCAGACTGCCAAAGCATCGGGCGGAATGGATCGTCAGGAAGTTCACCTGCTCTCTGAGTCAAGGAAGTGTTGATTATTCAGCTATTGAGAATGAAAGACTTACAGACACGGAACTTGACAAAAACGAGCTGAGAAGTGATGGAATACCGAAGGTAGTATCAAGCCAAGGTCGCTATCCCCAATCTGTCTCCTGATGCGAAGCCCCCGGTTCGACAATCTTAGGTTCGAACTTGTGGAATGCGGCGAGGTGGGAGAGGCCGACATAGAGTTCATTTGCCAAATCCTCGCCCATCAAATCGTTCATGACATGAGATCGCAAGCGAGCCGTGAAAGTGACGAGGTGTTACATACAGAATTGAATACCGACAATTGCTTGCATCACAAACCACAAGGATCCCGCAAATCCAATAGTGATGATGGATAATTGCTCTTAAGGTCGATGGCGATTACAGACCAATAAAGAGGTGTGATCCAGGAAAAGTACATACAAAAAATGAACCAGGAGACTGAACATGAAGCCCAAAGGCTGAGAGGTTTTCTTCGGCGTGAATGCCCGAAGGGGCACTACCGGTTCTACTGGTACCTCTATTTTCGCGAAAACGGGAAGCTTAAAAAGGAGTATGTCAAGCCGACCGAGCTGCGAGCCCTGAAACGGGCACTGAAGCAAAACAAACGTCGTAAGATGAAGAGAAAACCCAACAGTGTGAACACGTTTTCAGACTTTCTTTCTTGAAAAGAATTATCCAAATTGATGGTGTCTGAAATCACAAGGGGTGAGGCCTTCCCTGATAGGTTATCTTTTTTTGGACAGTAGTGAAGCCGCCCCAGTTGCCTCAGTTCGTGAGAACGGGGAACGCCTCTTGTGAAGCGTTAGACACAACTGGGGCGTACTGCATTTGGAGGTTCCCATGAAGATCGCAGTGGGATACGTCAGGTGCTCAACTGACGAACAAGGTGCAACTTCGATACCGCAACAAAAGGCGGAGATCGAGCGTTGGGCAGTGGCAAACCAGTTCGAGATTGCAGATTGGTTTTCTGATGAGGGGAGAAGCGGGACAGGCTTCGATAAGCGTCCCGCCTTCAATGAGCTCGTTCGGAGAATCGAGAACAAGCCAAACTTCCAATTTGTGCTCGTGTATGATGAGAGCCGCTGGGGTCGGGCAATCAATCCGAGAGAAAACAGCTATTGGAAGATGCACTTCGACCGCCACGGTGTCCGTGTGAGAATGGTCCACTCCGGATCGAAGAATGGAAACGACATCGGAAGTTATGTGGTTGAGGTTATCGAATCCGCTGAAGCCTCGGAATACTCAAAGAAGCTTTCCCGTTCTATCCGCCGGGGGATGCTCTCTCCACAACAGGGAAAGTACTCCCGTGGTGGGACCTCGCCTTATGGATTCAAACGAATTGCCGTTGACCTTCAGACCGGAAGCAGAAGGGAGCTAACCCCAGGGTCAAGATCCGTCCCCCGCCAGGAAAAAGTTGTTTGGGACTTAGGTGAACCGATAGAAGTTGAGACTGTCAGGCGGATCTTCGAGATGAAGTCAAAAGGCTACGGGCAGGTTGCTATTGCGAACAGGCTGAATGAAGAGGGAATCCCTTGCCCAAAACGAGGTCGTTGGCGAAACAAAGATCAAAGGTGGGCCGGCGTGACGGTTCACGACATCCTGAGGAACCAGGCTTATATTGGAGAACGAGTCTACAACCGCCGAACATTTAGCATGTTTGTCTCTCAGGAAAAGGGGTTGGATTTTGTGGCAAAAAGAACCAACGCCCAGAGCGAATGGATCATTGCCCAAAATGCCCATCCGGAAATTGTCAGTCGAGACCTGTTCGAGAAGGCAAATTCAATGATGGAGAAGCATGCGGTTCGACCAAATCAACACTACTACCACAGTCCGTACCTGCTGTCGGGGCTCGTAACATGCGTTCACTGCAGCTTCAATTTTCAGGGGTATCACAACACACCCACTGGAATACGTTACTACGTGGATGGTGGAAGAAAGAATAAAGGGGAGAGCGTTTGCTCATATTTCTCAATAAGGCAGGACAAACTGGACGGTTTTGTTCTTGACAGCATCCGGCGGACCTTCCTCGAGTCGGATTTGAGGCAAAGGGTTGAAGAGGAGATTGTTGGACTCCTCAAGAGTGAAACGGCCGATCATTCGCGCATGAGTGAGATCCTCGAACAAAGGCTGCATGAACTGAACATGGGCATCAAGAACCTTCTTGTCTTGGCCGAAAAAGGTATAAATCTGGACAACCTGGCGAAGAGGATATCGGAACTCGAGATTGAGCAGAAGCGACTTAGAGCAGAGCAATCTCAGGCTGAGCGGCACAAGGAAGATGAAATAGACCTTGGGGCAATCTCAACCGCTGTTCTGCGATTCTTCGAGGAATTCTCTCAGAACTTCGAGCGTCTTCCATTGATTGATCGGAAGGCGATCCTCAGGAGGATAGTGGAGCGAATCCTGGTAGACAAGAAGAAGAAAGTGGTGCGGTGCTTCCTGAAAAGATTACCTGATGTCGGTCTTGCCGGAAAGCTGCCTAAGGCAAAGGTGGACTTTAATGGTGCAGAGAGTAGCCTTAACGGGAATCGAACCCGTATTTGAGCCTTGAGAGGGCTCCGTCCTAACCGTTAGACGATAAGGCCAAGGCTATGTTAGTTCTGGCAATTTCCGATTGAGGATTTCGGATTGCGGACTGGTTTGCTTCCGAAAACTACGAAACTCTGTCGTTCGTGACAACCTACTTCAACTCAGCAGCAGCCTTAACGGGAATCTGCGCCGGAGGCGCATCCGCCGTCTTTTTGGCGGAGAACCCGTATTTGAGCCTTGAGAGGGCAGAACATTGCCGATTTCCAATTGTGGATTGCGGACTGGATTGCTCATTGGCCATACCGATTTTCCAATTGGGACCTGGTTTGTTCATCGCCCTCCCAGTCGGCAATCCCAAATCCCCAATCCGAAATGTTTTCGCTGCCCCGCAAGGATTCGAACCTCGATAAGCAGATCCAGAATCTGCTGTCTTGCCGTTAGACGACGGGGCAAAGTGTTTCGTCAGGAGGGCTCTGTCCGGCTCAGGAGGAATGATGCCGGATGCAAAAATCCCTTTGAAGAGTGCCAAATTTACCCATTTCGAGCTTTAATGTCAACGATCCTTTCTCCTCCTTATCTCAAAGATTCATCTCCT
>DAIPLH010000281.1:3840-4494 GCA_036769325.1 Bacteroidota bacterium | reverse complement strand
TATCTCGTCGAGAGGGACGGTTGGACGCTGTACGCCCATTTCTACTTGCCGGATGAAGCTATCGTAGACCTCCTTGCAGATAAACTGGATGAAGTATGGGTAGCCACCCGACAAGTTAATAATGGTCTCGATTGATTCGTTTGTAATCCCAAGCGCATCTTTTTCTTTCTTGATAGGCTTCTCAATTGCCTCGCGGCTTGGTGGGCGGTCTAACTTTTTAAGAAACACGGTCTCAAACATTCTTTCAGAGTATGTGCGGGTTGCAACCAAAAGAGGTAGCAGTGTAGGCAGGCCAGTAAGAACGAGTAGCAATGGAATCTCCTTGCGCTGACACGATTGAAATACTTCCAAAATCAGCGAAAGCGGGTACTGGTCTTTCTCCGCGTGGTCCTTCATGGTTTGGACTTCATCGTAAGCGAAAATGATTCCCCGGAATTTGGAATGCGTCTTTGTTAGCAGCCAAGCAACCGAGAGTGCGTTCTTCAGTTTGTCAGAGACTAAGCCGGGAGTTTCATCGTAGATGGTTTTCAATTCAGTGTAACCTATTCTGGCGTCCTTAGTCGAAAAGGGCTTGTCGGCAAAGCCAATGGTGATCTGCTGATTTGCTGGAAGAGGAATGCCGGAAGTTGCTAAAGCCAAGTCTGCCAATAATCG
>DAIPLH010000281.1:0-3830 GCA_036769325.1 Bacteroidota bacterium | reverse complement strand
CAATAATCGGGTCGCAATCGTCTCTTCACTTACGGAAGCCGACTCAGACATATCCTGACCACACCAAAGCCAACCCATACCCATCGCTATTTCTCTGAGTCTGGCTAACAGGACGGTCTTTCCGACACCGCGTAGCCCAGTAACGATAATGTTCCGAGTGATCGGACTCTGGTCGAATAACTCTGTACACTTTTGGATCTCTGGCTCTCTACCCGCCAAGTGCGGGGGAAAAATCCCAGCCCCTGGTCTGAATGGATTTTGAAATACTTGGGTCATATTTCCATGCCGTTATGTTTGAATGTAAATTTAGTATGCGACCTAAATTTACATCCTTCCCACCAAAAAGTCAAGCCCCTCGGGGTGGTACGATTGCTGGATTTTCGGGGTAGCGGCTGTGGCCGTACTCGATGAGGCCCGATCTCCCACCAGTACCTCTACCCCGCCGCGGCTGGTTTGTGAAGTACATAATCACCCAACAATTTGTTGTTTGGATGATTTTTCTCTTGCGTAGTCATGATTGATGTGTTATACTCTCCTGAGGGTCAGCCAATCTGCAGGTGTTGATAACTTGTCAACAGAGTATCCACGAAGACCCGCTCAGCGGAATTTGATTGCAGGCCTTGTGGGTATCTACTTTTCATCTCAGCCTCAACTTATTACCCTACAGCATGTTACAGCCGAACAAGACCCCGTCGTGGATTGTGGATAACAGTTGGATGAATAGTTCCCCTTTCCACACGTAGCTGTTCAGTGTTACCAACTCTGTTAATTTTCTGTTGATAACTTGTTTCTATTCACTCTTCCTTCTTTAGTCCCGCATGCAGGATATCGTTCAACAACACCAACCCACAGAGGTAGAACAGGCACGATTCGTATGGGTTGCCTGTCTCGACCTGATCAAAGAGGCTGTCAACACACAAAGCTACAAGACCTGGTTCGAGCCGATTCGTCCGCTCGGCCTGAGCGGTGGGAAACTGATGCTCCAGGTCCCGAGTCAGTTTTTCTATGACTGGCTCGAGGAACATTATGATGGAATCCTCCAAACCACGGTTTCACGTGTGCTCGGAAAAGAAGCAAGTCTCGACTATTCCATCCGCACTGAGGAGATCGAGCCGGAATTCGATTACCGCGCTATGGCAACAGATAGCCCGAGACCCGAGGCCTCATATCCCTCGCAACCTGCGTCCTTTCGCACTCCGGATATCCGGGCCACATCACCCCGTATCACGGGCGAAGCTCCACGCATGGAAACCTTTCTCAACCCGCGATACACGTTTGAAAACTTCATCAAAGGTGAAAGCAACCAGCTTGCACGGGCAGCTGCCTCGGCAGTGGCAAACAATCCGGGCGGAACCTCGTTTAATCCTCTCGTCCTCTACGGAGGCACGGGCCTTGGTAAGACACACCTGATCCACGCGCTCGGAAACAGCGCTCTCGCGAACAAAAAGGCACGACGGGTCATCTATGTTTCGAGCGAGAAGTTCACAATCGAGTTTGTCGATGCCATCCAGAGCGATCGCATTAACGACTTTTCCAGTTTCTACCGCAGCATGGATATCCTCATCGTTGATGATATCCAGTTCTTCTCGGGTAAAGAGAAGACGCAGGACAACTTCTTCCATACCTTCAACGAGCTTCATCAGATAGGGAAACAGATTGTCCTCTCGTCAGACCGGCCCCCCAAAGAACTGAAGGGGCTTGATGATCGGCTTCTTTCCAGGTTCCAGTGGGGACTCACTGCCGATATCCAGCCGCCGGACCTCGAGACCAGGATTGCTATTCTGAGGATGAAGAGTGACGAAGACGGAATTGACCTGTCTCAGGATGTCATCGAATGCATCGCGGTCAATGTCACTTCGAACATCAGGGAATTGGAGGGCTGCCTCATCAGCCTTCTTGCCAAGTCCTCGCTCGAGGGGAGACAGATCACCGTTGATCTCGCACGTGAAGTCGTGAGAACCGTGGTCGGTGAAATCCGTTCACCGATTACCATCGAAGAGATTCAGCGGCTCGTCTGCGAATACTTCACTCTCCCTGAAGATTTGATTCGCGCGAAAACAAGAAAACAGGAGGTCGTCACCGCACGACAGATCGCTATGTATCTTGCCAAAGAGTTGACCAATTCTTCTCTGAAAACCATCGGCCTTCACTTCGGCGGAAGAGATCACAGCACCGTCATCCACGCGTATCAATCTGTAGAAGATCAAATGAAGACCGATCCGAAGTTCAACACCAATGTGCTGCAGATTCGACGCAAACTGGATCTCCTGGGGAGGGTCTAAAAATAATTCACTTTAAGTTGGGGATGATGAGTGGATTGATGTTAAGAGGTGGTGCACAAGGCTTGACGCATGGGCATCCCGGGTACTTCCGGATTTGGTCCTGTGGATTGATCGGTAACCTGTCCACATTCAGTCCTATTCATCTTTTTCTTTACCTCACAGTTTCCGGCAATCGACTCTGACCCGTCTTACGTTCATGCTTCCTGGTGCGCGGGCAGTTATTCACACATATATAACTTCTCTTCTATTTAGAATATCAGTCTGATTTAAAGATATGACGCCGGTTTGATCGGGATATGGTCATCAGCCAAAGAGAGCCTGCAAGCCGGTTCCTGGCCAATCTTAAGGTCTTCAAACATTGCCCCGCAGTGGACTATTTGTTAAGAAATGCTTAAATTTTAATGATTTCCGCATACTTTAAGGAGCCTTCCCATGAAATTCACCGCCACCACCGCAGAACTGCAGAAAGCCCTGGGCAGGATCGGCGGCGTAATTCCCAGCAAATCACCCACGCCAATCCTGGAGGACTTTCTCTTCACTCTGGATGGGAACAACCTTACGATCACTGCCACCGACCTTGAGGTATCCTTTACGACCACAATCAGCGTTAAAGGGAAGGAAGATGGTTCGATAGCGATTCCCGGGAAACGACTCATTGATACGATCCGGTCGCTACCCGCTGACAGCTCGCCGGCAATTTCAGCCGATACGACACGGCACAAGGTTGTGATCACCACGTCAAATGGTGAGTATACATTAAGCGGTGAAGATGCCAAGGAATTTCCGGCAACACCAGTATTCAAAGCAGGGGAAGAGGTGGATGTCGATAGTGCCGACCTGAGGAGAATCATCCAGCATACGATTTTCGCTGTGAGCACGGATGAACTCCGCCCGGCGATGATGGGAGTTCTTTTTGAATCAAGAGGAGCAGAACTCCGCGCAGTATCCACCGACGGTCATCGCCTGGTCCGGTACAGCCGCAAACTTTCCACAAAGGGTTCTCTGAAGCGGAATATTATTGTTCCGGCGAAAGCACTGCAAATACTTTCAAAGTCCATCGAAGGCGGTGCAAGCACGATTGGAATCAGCGAGACTCATATCAGGTTCACGTTTGAACACGGAAACATTCTCTCGCGCCTGATCGACGAAGCCTATCCGAGTTACGAAAGTGTAATTCCGACTGACAATGAAAAGATCATGACCGTGAACCGCGAAGCGATGCTCGCGGCCATTCGCAGGGTTGCCCTGTACTCCAGTGCTGCAACCCACCAGATCCGCCTCAGTTTGAAGGAGGCTGTTCTTACCATAAGAGCACAGGATGTGGACTACGGCGGGGAGGCCAGGGAAACAATCGCCTGCGAGTATGGCGGCGAAGAAATGGAAATCGGGTTCAACGCGCAGTACGTAGCTGAAATGCTCACACATCTTGACGCAGAGAGCGTCTCGTTCCGTTTCAGCTCACCAACACGCGCGGGGTTACTCATGCCGACGAAGGAGAACGGGGCGGATGTTCTCATGCTTGTTATGCCGGTGAGGCTCACGAATTGA
>DAIPLH010000280.1:0-4534 GCA_036769325.1 Bacteroidota bacterium | reverse complement strand
GGGAAGGATCAGCACCATCACGAGCGAACGTGTGGTCAATGCAGCCGGCCTCGATGCAGATACCATGGCGAGACTCGCGGGCATTGATGTCGGGAACGCCGGTTACGATATCCAATGGGTCAAGGGAAGTTACTTTGCGGTTCGGGGGCCGAAAAGACGAATCGCGTCCCGTCTTATCTATCCAATTCCGCCGCGAGAATCTCTGGGGGTTCATGCAGTGCTGGATCTCGGCGGAGGCCTCCGGTTTGGACCGGACGTTGAGTACCTTGAGGAAAGAGTCCAGAACTACAGCGTTCTTGAATCGAAGAGGGAGGAGTTCGGAAGATCCGTCAGGCAGATCATTCCCCTTATTGAAGATGATGATCTCTCACCGGATCAAAGCGGGATTCGGGCAAAGCTTCAGAAGAAAGGTGAGTTGCCGAGGGATTTTATCATCAGGAACGAGAGCGATAAGGGACTCGACGGGTTCGTCAATCTTATCGGGATCGATTCACCTGGGTTGACCTCATCGCCAGCGATCGCAAAGTATGTGCTGGAAATACTTGGGTGAAACGGAACCAAAAGACCACGCCTTTCGGAATCTTGTAATGTCGTAGTTTGAATTCCTTTGAACTCACCCCCTATCTGGGGCTGAACAATTCGGAGGGGTTTGATTAATCAAAAACAAGAACAATCGGGTCGGGGTTGAATATATTCAACCCCGACGGAAGAACAAAAATCAGAGTTCCAGCATGTTACTCCAAATTCAAGCTGAGTTTCAATAGCTGGGTCCATCTACGATTCTGCGAATCGTAGATTCGCAGAACGACCTCGTAGAGGGGAGAGTTCCTTCGAAGAAACCTCACTGAGTCATTACCCGGATTCTAGCTTCGCTCAAAGTACCCCGTCAATGTTGCTTCTTCGATCACTTTACCCTCAAGAGAATTTTGAAATTCTCTGAGCGAAGCAGCCTTCCCTAATTTCAACCCTTCCACATTCAAGGCGAAGAGAGTCGCAACATACGGATGAGCGCCTGAGCCCGGTGGCGGCGCAGGACCTCCGTATCCGGGTTCTTCAGAGGTGTTGTACAATTCCATCGATCCCCTGGGCAACGAATCTGTTCCTGAAGCTCCTTCCGGAATTTTCCTGTCCCTGAATGGTATGTTGATCAGAAACCAGTGAACCCATTTCTTCGCAATCGGATGCGGATCAACGAGGGAGAGCGCAAACGACTTCGTGTTGAGGGGCGGGTCCGTCCAGGAAAAATCAGGAGAGATGTTTTTTCCACCCTTGACAGAGGTGTGTGCATACTTGAGTGGGATCGATCCCTGGTCGGGATACGAAGAGGAATGAAGTTTTAGCATCGGATTCTCCTCTCGGCCGTGAACGGTTCAACTCATTACACTTCTGCGAGCCACCTGACGAGCGGCACCGCCGTTCTGAACGTATCTGCAACTTTCCCCAGAAAACTTTCCTTAAGGCACACACTCTCATTCAACTCTACGCCAACAAAGAACTGCTTGTGCCGAAGGTGCTCGATCATGGGATGATCCTTTGGAAACCCGAGTGGAGCTTTCCGGAGCACCTCACCCTGAATTCCTCCGAATGTCTTTTTGAACCCGCGGTTTCGCACCACCTTCAGGTACTTGTCCGGATCCGTAACAATGGATTTCCGGATTGCCTTCAGCTGATCCCCCATCGGCATGTAGAGGCCTCCGCCCAGAAATACCTGTCCGGGTTGAACATGGAGATAGAGTCCGGGAGATTCGTGGCGGTCTTTGTGCCCGCGAATCTGAAAAGAGGCAGCGACACTGGTTTTGTAGGGAGCCTTGTTCTTGCTGAACCGGACGTCCCGATAGATCCTGAAGATTGACTTTGCCGGGTTAAATTCAATCTCTTTCGCATCCGATCCCAGTTCGATTGCAAGCGATGCAATCAAGCACTGCATCGGGAATTTCACGAGCTCGTCGTATTCCTGCTTGTGTTTCTGAAACCACGGACGGTTGTTGTTTTTTTTCAGGCGTTTGAGAAAGTCAAGACCGTCTTTGGGAAAACCGGAAAATGGGGGAAACATTTCCCGGTCGAGTGGATTAGAAGTTTTCATGATCCGACTAGTTTAATGTTGGTTGTTGGACGTTGGCTGTTGGATGTTCACATGTGCGAAGCTGGATGTGAGATGTTGGTCAACATCGAACATCCAACATCGAACAGCCAACATTCAACTTCTCTCTCAAAAACCAAAGCCCATGCCGCCCACGACATAGACTCCCTCAGTTGATGATGCGACCGCCAGAGAGAGAATCGCATCTCTGCTGAGAGGTGCAAGCCAGATGCCTCCGCCCACGTCGGTGTGAAAATCCCCTGGCGAGTTGTCATCCACCCAGACTCTTCCCGCATCGGCGAGAGCGAACAGGCCGACTTCCGTCGGAACAAGCACCGCCCACCGCCCGATGGAGAAGCGGAGTTCAACGCTTCCCAGCAGTCCCGCATCTCCTGCGAACCGCTGTGAAGCAAATCCGCGCAGGGAACCTGTCCCACCCAGGAAAACAGCCTCGTGAGCCGGAAAATCTCCATTGATCACTTCCCCGCGAACGCGCAACGCGAGCATGAGGTCAGTCAGGATTGTGTCACCAACATAAAATCGCACTTCACCGATGTACTTCTGAAACGGTGTCTCATTCCCGAATACTTCGAGATAGTTCCATGCCTGAAAAGCCAATGAAAATCCTGAATGAGGCGTCATGGGATGGTCGCGAGTATCAACGAGAAACGAAAGACCAAGCGATCCAAGGGTTCGATTGTGCCCGTACTCCGCCAGCACAGATGGACTCACAAAGCGGTCTTCCTCCGAGTCCCGGATTTTGAAATTCTTCAACAAGCCTTCGAGACCGACAAACATACCATCCAGGAGTCTGTACTGCAATGAGGGTTGAGCAAGGAACTCGGTTGATAAAACCGTGTAGTACCCATCGCTTTCCTTCACCTCGTCCTTCGGGCTTTGGTTTCCGAATCCATAGAAGTTGGTTACCTCGAGCTGCGAGGCGTGTGCCCTTACGTTGAGCGAGAGGGATTCTGAAATCCTCGGCCAGAACCCGCCGTAGACAATCTTGAAGCGGGCTGTCGGGATTGAGACACCTGCGAGCAACTCCATCCGGTACACATAAGGAAACGTCCGAAAGCCGAAATGATAAAGGATCGGGCCACCGGCAAGGATGAGTCCATCCTCTGAGTTCAATCCGAAAGAAGATCCGAGTCGCCAGTCATCCCCGTAATCGCGAAACAGTTCATAGTCCCGCTGGAATTCATAACGCCATCCGGGAACGACCGCATCATCGTTTTGGCCGACGACCTCCTGTGCTGCGACACTGGGTGTGACCAGCACTGCGACCAGGAGCACGAGTGCAATACGCGATGATGTGGAATGGTTCACGGCTCGTCCTGGAAGTGAATCTCTGTCGGCGGACCGCTGAGCTTCCCGTCCCGGTCAATCCAGAATTCGGTCCGTCCATCACCCATGTCAAGTGGTTCTGCCTTCTTTCCGTTGAAGAACACGACTCGCACCCGCTCTTCCCCGAATCCCAGTTGAACAAAACCTGTGAGGGAAGATCCATCCTGCTCCTTCATGTCAAACGAGGTGAATTCCGAAGGCGGATGAGGCCTCTTCACCATTTCACCTTTGGATCCGGCACCGGAGACGATCTGGATTGACGGACAGGTCGGACACCCGGCGACTTTTTCCGGATAGGAAAGAAGCTGAAGGCTGTGATCATGTCCTGAGAGGACAAAATGCACCTTCGCACCGCTCCTTCCGATAATCGTTGTCATGCTGTCTGCATAAGCCCGGTACCGGTCGGCACACAGGTCCTCCGGGTCGAGGAAATTCTTAAACCAGGAGAGGGCATTGGTATCTTTGTCGCAAGCCGTGAGGAATTCAACCTCGCGGGTTTCATCGTTCAGAATAGTATATCCTCCGTGCTCACCGACAGAGTACAGGGGATGATGCATTGCAACGACGCGCCATTTGACATTCGGATGGTCCCGGCTCTTCGCCAGAATGCGCCCAAGACTGTCCAGCCCGGGGATCCATGCCGCCGGCTCGGTTCGCAGCAAGCGCGCCGAGTCAAAAAAGATGAACTCGATGCTGTCGCGGGAATCCTGAGCAAGGGGGAACAGAGCATGTCCGGGCATGTTGTAATGATAGGTCCATTCATCAATTGCCTTCTCTCTCTCGTTCCCCTTGTCGCTCACACCAATGGGGCCGATTTCGATATCGATCAGGCCAAAGAGTGCAGACGCCTCAAATGCGTGCCGGGTATAGTAGTCATGGTTTCCCGCGACTGCCTGAACACGATCCCGGGGCAGCTCTGTAACAAGCTCGTCGAATTGTCCCAGGATCGAACTAACCTTGCTCTCGACGTCGGCTGCCGGAACATTGAGCCCTGTGGGATAGAAGTTGTCACCCAGAAAGACCAGGGCATCCGTCCTGCCGCCGTCATGCTCCCCGGTCTGCATCCGTCCCAGCAGCGAACCGATCGACCTCAGGTATCCGTTTTTC
>DAIPLH010000279.1:0-4570 GCA_036769325.1 Bacteroidota bacterium | reverse complement strand
GCGGGCTTAGCGGCAGTTTTCGCCGCGCCAGCGCCATCGCCTTCAGAAATTCTCGCGACCACCGTATTGATCGGAATGGTCTTGCCTTCCTCGACCAGAACCTCCGACAGCGTTCCCGCCGCCGGAGCTGGAATCTCGGAGTCAACCTTGTCCGTACTGATCTCCAGCAGGGTCTCGTCCTTCTTCACCTTCTCGCCGATTTTCTTGTGCCACTTCAGGATTGTCCCCTCGGCAATACTCTCGCCCATCTGGGGCATTACGACTTCCACGCGGGCCATGATAGTGTTCCTCTTTACGTTTCCTAGAAATTACTCAGATCGCGCAGGGCTTTGACAGTCTTCGCCGTATTCGGCATGAAGTATTCCTCAAGCGCAGGTGCAAACGGTACCGGAGCATCCGGAGCTGCCAGCCTTCGCACAGGTGCATCCAGAAACTCGAATGCCTGGTCGCAAATCAAAGCGGCGATCTCGGCCCCGATTCCCCCGGTGATCGTGTCTTCATGCAGAATCAGCACCTTGCCCGTCGCACGAACAGAGTCCAGAATCAGACCGACATCCAGTGGCTGAAGCGTCCTGAGGTCGACAACCTTCACTTCAACCCCATCCTCCTTTGAAAGGATTTCTGCTGCCTCAAGTGCAAAATGAACTGTGGACCCATAGGTGAACAGGGCGATGTCGGAACCATCACGCTTGATCTCTCCCTTGCCGATGGGAACAACGTAGTCCGTTTCGGGCACCTCGCCCTTTATTCTTCTGTACAGGTACTTGTATTCAAGATAGATGACCGGATTGTTGTCGCGGATTGCTGACTTCATCAATCCCTTCGCGTCGTACGGTGTCGAGGGAGCGACAATCTTCAGTCCAGGAACATGAAAGAACCATGCTTCCGTGCTTGCAGAATGATAAGGGCCTCCATGGATATAGCCTCCCGTAGGAAGGCGAACAACCATCGGAACCGGGATGTTCCATCTGTAGTGAGTCTTTGCCGCGTTCGTAACAATCTGATTGAACCCGCAGGTGACGAAATCGGCGAATTGCATTTCGGCAACCGGTCTCATTCCGAGCATGGCTGCTCCCGTTGCAGCACCGATGATCGCACCTTCAGAAAGGGGTGTGTCAATGACGCGTTCTTCTCCGAAGCGCTGGAGAAAACCCTTGGTTGCCTTGAATGCTCCCCCGTAAGCTCCGATATCCTCACCGAGAAGGAATACATTCGGGTCTCTCTCCATCTCTTCCCACATTCCCCGTGCAAGGGCTTCAATGTACGTTGACATGGCCATCAGGCTGCGTACACTCCCTTCACGGCCAGCTCACCGTCCGGATGTGGTGCATTCAGCGCGTACTCCACTGCTTTTTCAATCTCAGTGGCAATCCTCTCTTCAATCTCTTTCTTCCTGTCTTCCGTCAAGACGCGTTCACTCACGAGGATTCGTTCGAATTTTTCAACCGGGTCTTTTTTCTTCCAGTTCTCAATCATCTCCTTTGGAACATAGGATGCGTCGTCCGCCGCCGAATGACCGTGCATCCGCATGGTAACGGTTTCAATGATCGAGGGCCCCTCCCCCCGCCGTGCTCTGCTCACTGCCTTCGTGCACGTTTCATAGACCTTCATGACATCCGTCCCATCAATGGTCGACCCCGGGATTCCGTAGCCCAGGGCACGGTCAGAAAGCTTCTGACACGCGAACTGCTTTTGATTGGGAGTTGAGTAAGCAAACTGATTGTTTTCGATGAGGAGAACCAGCGGCAGCTGCATAACTGCAGCCATGTTCATCGCTTCGTGGAACTCTCCAACGTTGCATCCCCCGTCACCGATGTAGTTCATGACGACGGCATTCTCTTTGCGCATCCTTGATGCAAGAGCAATGCCGACAGCGATAGGAATCATGGCTGCAAGGTGACTCACATTGCCATAGATTCTCAGTGAAGGGTCTGCATAGTGTCCTGTACCGTCTTTGCCTCCCGTGAAACTCTCGCCGCGGGCGAGCTGCTGGAGGAAAACATGCTTTAAGGATTGTCCCTTGACGAGGTGCGCACCAAGGTCCCTGTGCATCGGCAACAGGTAGTCGGTGTCTTCAAGCGCGTATGCACTTCCGACTGCTGTGGCTTCGTTCCCGTATCCAGTATATGCTCCTCCGACCAGTTTCCCCTGGCGATAGAGTCGCAGGATGGCGTTGTCACATTCACGTGTGAGCCTGAGAAAATAGTACAGGTCCAACCGCTCGGCAGTGGAGAGAGCAGAATTCGTTGAGGACGGTTTCTTGAGATCAGCAATGGACATCGTCAATACCTGAGGAGCTTCTGGAGCGCGTTGACAACATCGGATTCCTGCGGCAGCATTGCTGCTTCAAGCTCCGGACCATAAGGAACAGGTGTATCTTTCGCGGCGACCCGTTGAATGGGTGCATCAAGGCTCTCAAATGCTTCAGAAGCAATGATAGCAGCCAGTTCGGCCCCAAACCCGGATGTCAGCGTGTCCTCATGGACAATAAGCACTTTGCCTGTTTTCCGGACTGAGGTCAGAATCGTCTCACGGTCGAGTGGGTTCAGCGTTCGCAGATCGATCACTTCAACACTCGCCTTCTCCGCTTCTTCAACCTTGCGGGCGGCATCCAGAGAGCGTTGCACCAGCATTCCCCAGGTGATAATCGTGCAGTCGTCCCCGGGTTTCTTTATTGCGGCCACTCCGAAAGGAAGGAGATAGTTTGAGTCGGGCTCCGGGGATGCGGCGAAACCCTGACGGTAAAGTCCTTTGTGTTCGCAGAAGAGCACTGGATCCTCTTCGCGGCATGCCGTTTTGAGAAGCCCCTTCGCATCGGCAGCATTCGACGGAAAGACCACACGCACTCCGGGAATGTGGGTGAAGAACGCTTCGATGGATTGACTGTGATAGAGTCCGCCGTGAATGTATCCTCCCACGGCAACCCGTATGACCATCGGACAGGCCCATTCATTGTATGATCTGAACCGAAGCATTGAGACTTCATCCTTGATCTGCATGAACGCGGGCCAGATGTAATCTCCAAACTGAATTTCAACATTCGGCTTGAACCCACGGATGGCCAGACCAAACGCAGTCCCCAGAATGCTTGCTTCGGCCAACGGGGAATTGAAAACACGGTCATACCCAAATTTTGCGGTCAACCCTTTTGTCGCAGTGAATACCCCTCCTTTGCTTCCTGCAACATCCTCACCGTAAATCAGCATCTTCGGGTTGTGCTCCATCTCCTCCATGAGCGCATGATTGATGGCATCCACAAGGACGACTTTGGGGCCCTTGTGCTCAGGCTCTTTAAACCCCGACGCCTGAACCACCACCCGCGGAGAATAGACGAATCGTTCAAGATCTCCTACTTCGGGCATCGGCGCCTTCTCTGCCAGGTCAACGGCATCATCAATCCGTTTCAGGATCTCTTCTCTGATCGAAGTAAGATCTTTGTCCGTCGCAAAAGAGTGCTGCTTGAGAAACTTCTCGAATCTCGGAAGAGGATCTCTCTTCAGATCTTCCTCGAGTTCCTTCTCTTCGCGGTATTTCCGGTGATCATCTGAAGAAGAGTGCGGGAGCAGACGAACGGTTGCCGCTTCAATCACACTCGGGCCATCGCCCCTTCTTGCCCTCGTGACGGCTTCAGCGGCCGTCTCATACATGACCGGAAAATCACAGCCATCAACACGAAACCGGTTGAGCCCCTCATAACCCTTCACCATCTCAAAAACAGATTCACCGGCAATCTGATGCTTGATCGGGACTGAGATAGCGAAGCCGTTGTTCTGAATCAGAAAGATCACCGGGAGACGTTCCCGTGCGGCCCAATTCACCGCCTCATGAAATTCTCCCTCGCTTGTCGCTCCCTCCCCGGAAGAGACGTAGACAACTTCATCACTTCCCGCTTTCACAGCACCGAGTGCATTTCCAACGGCCTGCAGGTATTGGGTGCCTGTCGGGCTCGATTGCGCAACAATCCGCCATTTCTTGTGTCCGTAATGAAACGGCATTGCAAATCCATTACTGCTGGGGCCACCTTTACGATGAAGGGCTTCGAGCATGATTTCTTCAATGGTGTATCCGAACTGCAGAGAGAATGCCAGGTCGCGGTAATAAGGGTATGCCCAATCGTATCCCGGCTTCATGGCGAGGGCGGTTGCGGTTTGGGCTACTTCGTGACCGGATCCGCCGATATGGAAAAAAACTTTTCCTTGCTTGAGGAGCACAAGGATCTTGTTGTCCATGAGCCTTGAAGCGACGCAGTTCTTGTAAGTTTCGAGGATGCGGTCACGTGAGAGCTGAGACACCGCTGTACTGAGGGAAAGTGTGGACGATTCGCCGTTCTCTTTTCGCATGGGTTCAACTGTTTTGTTGTTCTTCATTGCACGTTCCCGCAGATTTAGATATTGATTGCCTCTCCGTAGGCAGCTGCTGCGGCTTCCATGACGGCCTCGCTGAGGGTTGGATGTGCGTGGACGGTCCCGAAGATCTCTTTGCCGGTGGACTCCAGTCGTTTCGCAATTGCAAGCTCTGCGATCATCTCGGTTGCTTCAGTTGCTTTGACGGTGTTGCTCTCATTAAGAGC
>DAIPLH010000278.1:0-4590 GCA_036769325.1 Bacteroidota bacterium | reverse complement strand
CCCGCCGGTTGTCTTCCGATTCCTTGAGTTTCGAGCTCATCTTGTTCACCGCGCTCGCGAGTTGCGCAATCTCATCGCGTGATCGAACCTGCACCGGCTGGAACGACCCCCGGGCAATTTCTGCAGTTCCCTTGATCAGCGTCTTGATCGGCCTTGTAATGGTACTGGCGATTACCAGGGCTGCGCCGATGGCCAGGACAAGCGCAGAGAGAAACATGAGGTACGCAACCTGCTCCGAACGTTTTGTCGTCCGTTCGACAGACGCCATCGATCGGTCGATGGAGAGCTGGTTGATCACAATAAACCGGTCAAGCATTTCATGGAGAGCGGAGATGTTCTCTTCAAGTCTTGTGCCAAGACCCTGTGCTCCCGATTGTGACAAGGCTGCAGGTGCGCTCGCAATCATGTCCTGGAGGGAGTGATACTGTTCCCGTATTGCCGAAAGGAGGCTTCCCCGGAGGGGTCCGTGTGGAATGGAAGTGAGGGAATCGAGGTTGCGGGAGAACCGTCGGAGGTCGTCGGCGAACAAGCCGTAATACGCCTCATCGTGTGAGACGAGATACTTCCGTCCGTTGCGCTCCTGGTCGAACAGGATCCCTTTCAGATACTTCGCTCTGTCGATTGCCTGGACGTCCGACGTGAGTGTCGTGTGTCCACGCTCCGAGACGGAGTGCAGCTCATACAGAACATAGCCGTTGGCAAGCGCCATGATCGCAATGACCAGCGCATACCCTGTCATCATCTTACCGGAAATTGTCACTCACCCTCCTCAAGGACAACCATCGCCACGACATGACTCTCCGAATGAGACATGCTGAGAAACACTGTGGATCCATTGAATTGTCCGTCAAGTGGACCGTGCAGACTGAATCCGGGTCTGCCCAGTCTGTCATTCACAATTTCTACGTCCTTCCAGCTGAAGGAACCGCGCAGACCGGTTGCCATCGCCTTACTGAACGCTTCCTTCGCCGCGAACCGGGCTGCAAAGTGCTGATACGCATTGAACTTTCCCGTACAGTAAGCAATCTCGGCTGAGGTAAAAACCCGGTTCAGCAGGCGGCTTCCAAAGCGGTCAACGCTTTTTTGGAACCGATCGATCTCGAGTATGTCAACCCCAATCCCTTTTACCACCGATCACCCCGCCTCTGCGAGAGCATTTTCACGTTCGATAATCTCAAGCACCTGAGAGATGTCATCAATATCGTAGCGAGCTTCAGAAATATTCGTTCCAAAGGTGTCACCGTAACGGGCAAACACTGTGATCATTCCCACCTGGGCGGCACCCACTACGTCGCGCTCGGGCCAGTCACCAACCATGATTGCTTCTTGTGGCTGGACGTCAAGAAGATCGAGCGCCAGGCGGAATGGCGCCGGACTGGGTTTCCGTTCTCCTGTATCTTCAAATGTCACAACGGCATCAAAAAAGTGATGGAAACTCAGGTAGCACAAGCGAAGCCAGGCTTCTCGTCGGGGTGCATCAGAAACTACTGCAAGTTTCATGCCGCGTTTCACCAGATCCACCAGGGTAAGACTAACATGTGGATAGGGTACAAGTGCAGCCTCCCGGGCCCGCCGATATGCAATGATACCTGCGGAAAGAATCTTGTAGTCCACTTTTTGAAACACATCATACAGCAGCTGGTCAAAGACATTCTGAAACTCTATCCCGCGCTCTTTATAAATAGCGTCGATGCGGCTTCGAACCTCTTCGGCCGGGAGTTGAAGTCCGGCATCGATCATCGAATTGATTGCAGCATCGATTGCCTGTCTCTTCATGGCCATGAAGTCGACCAGCGTATTGTCCAGATCAAAGATGACAGCTTTGATCATCCAAGTACTCCGCTTTTCAAGCGCATCCGTGCTGTCTCATCATCGATAAACTCACGGATCGCCGGCTTCAGGTACACATTCTCAAGTCCGATTGCATTCATGCCCAATGCAAGAACTGAGGCTTTCTTTGGCGGAGCCAATTTTTTGTTTACGACAAGGATTCTTGCCTCTTTCAGGATACAGTACCCGCCATCGAAATCACCTTTCTCGTAGCGGATGACTACACCCATTTGTTCGGCGAGTTGCTCCAGTTCAGTAATGATATCTTCGGGTTTCATGCTCGGTTGGTGCTGCGAAACGGTTGAAAGACTGCAAGACCGATGACGGTATAATAGCACAGCATCGCGATGAACGGAGTTCCGGACAGAGCTGCCACGCGGGCGATGAACAGTTCCCTGAACTGGCCTCTGTCAGCTGTCGTAAAAAACTCCAGGTAAATCATTCGGGCGTCGAGATACATCGTAAATAATTCAACGGGTACAAACAAGAAAAAGAGAATAGCGCTCATCATCAACCATCCATGCTCACGTAGCGGGAACGGCTTCGCAATGAGCAAAGCGATGCTGCTGATCAACACTCCGATGTACGAGAAGATCACAACGAGCGAGACAATCGAGAGCAACCGAAAGATCTCTCGTTCAGCGTCGGGGGGAAGATACTCTTCGAACTCAAGTGTCCCTGTTTCAAGAAGGACATTTCCGATGATCACCCTGATACTTGATGCGCCAAGCCAGAAGATGGCTGCGAGAATCAACGTGAACAATGAAAGGCGCCACGTGAGAGCGCTTCTTGCGGGGGACATAGGTAAAAGGTATTGATTTTCCGGGGTCTATTCAAGAATCCGGGAGTGTCACAGGAGTTTCCAGTCGCGATGATCGATGGTCCAGTTCTTGTACCATGCAAGATCAGCGATCAGGGAAAACAGGTTGGCGAGTCCGTCCCGGGATTTTGCAAGATAGGTTTGCGAAAACCGCGACCTTTCTTCATCAGTCGCCCCGCCTGTCAATGTACCAAGAAGATTTTGAATTTCATCGAGGGCATTTGCCAATTCTGTTGCGATCTTGTCATATCCCTGATCGTTCCTTCCTATTCTTTCCATGATTTTCCTGCTTTTCGCGGCGAACTTGGCCAGGAACGCAAGGCGGTCAAGATTCTCCATTGGAGGGCCGGAATGGGCAAGTCCCAGGAGCAAGGCAAGATCCTTGTGGTTTGACAGAGAACTGCCGGAATACTGGTCCAGTTCGCCGACAAATTCTCTTGCTCGTTCAGGAATATTCATGGTTTTCGAACCAGAATATATTCCAGTGGGAATCCACATTCAAGTTTTGCGCAACTTTTGCGGCCTGCGGCGTGCTTAGTGCATGCGTTGGCAAGATTGATTGTCGGCGCTCAATTCAATAGTTTATGAACACCGCATTTACCCGACAACAGGATACGTTCCCAATGACGTTCAAACGAGGGTCACTTCCCAGGAAAATCTTGCTGGGAATTCTTCCCCTTTTCGTGGTTTTTGTCACGCTCAGTGTCATCTTCCAGAATCATTTCCAGGAACAGGAGATGATCAACGAGGCGAGCGTGGCAGCGACGACCTATGCGAGCATCATCAGGGAATCGATGGTCAGCATGATGGTGAACGACCTCCGGGTTGACAGTACATTCCTCAAGAGGGTTCGTAACCTTGCCCAGTTTGATACCGTCGACGTTGTGATCAATGATCTTCACCTCCGACCCGAGATTCTGAAAGGTCTTGAACCTCTCCACAGGAGTCATTCCTCGGTTCCGCGTGCCAGTTCCGACCAGACGGTGAGGGACGTCCTCGATAGTGGCGAAAACATTTTCGTCAAGGAGGGAATGAGTTTCCGCGCGGTGGTGCCGTTTCAGGCGACAGAGGTTTGTCAACGCTGCCACGCGGTCCGTCTTGGCTATGTGCTTGGCGCGGCAGACCTGCGCGTGTCTCTGGACAGGGTCGCCCATGCGTCGGCGGAAAACTGGAAGCGCTCGGCCATCATCTTCGTTCTGTTCTCCCTGGCTGCTGGTACGTTTGCCATGATCATTTTTTCGAAGTTTGTGACAAAGCCGGTGGACAAACTGGTCCGGGCGACGACCGATATCAGCAGGGACATTTTCGGAGAGCGGGGTGACTCGGGTCAGGTCGGGGGATCTCTCCTGAACGGCCACCGCAGTCTTGATGAGCTCGGATACCTCGGACTTCGTTTTGATCAAATGCGTGCAACGATAAGGCAAAAAGTGATGGAGATCGATGAAGCGAGGACCAAGCTGTCGGCGCGAAACGTTGAGCTGGAGCGTGCCCTTGATCAGCTGCGTACTGCACAGGAGGAAATCGTCCGAAACGAACGGCTTGCTGTTGCCGGAAGGATGACGGCACAGCTTTCTCACGAGATCAATAACCCGATCCATAATATTCAGAGTCTTCTGGAATCGTCGCTGAAGAAGGTTGAGAAAACGGAAGATGTCTATGAGCTTATCAGCATCGCGCAGGAAGAGGTCAACCGGATGGCAAGTCTGACAAAACAGATGCTGGACTTCTCGCGCGGAAACAGTGTGCAGGAGGAACGGCAGACATTCGATGTGGGGGCCCTTCTCAATGAGATCGTTGTTATTTTCCGTGACCGGCTGGCCGGGCGGCAGATTGGAATGGCCGTTTCCATTGCCGACGCACTTCCGCCGATTCACGGCTCCAGGGACAGACTCAAACAGGTTTTTCTGAACCTGATCATCAATGCCGCTGATTCCATAACA